>JBMYOR010000301.1:0-4369 GCA_049599535.1 Bacteroidia bacterium
AGTTACTTCTACTTTTAGACCTGCAATTACTTTACCTCTTCCAGCAATAGGAGTAACTTTATTTGCAGCAAATAATCCGCTGATACCACCAGTAAGTTTTTTTACAATATCATCCTTTCTTCTACCAGTAGAAGGAGCATCTTTAACAGTAAGGCCCGTAGGTATTTGAATGTGATGATGAATCTGCGTTTTGGCCAATGGATAATCGCTACCGGTTACAGTTATTGCTCCACCAATTGCAGTGTAAAGCCTATTTGAACCATTGCTAACAAAAGGATAAGCATTAAAACCTACACCATTCGCTACTCTACCTGCTTTCGGATCCATGTTTCTACCGTAACCTAATGCAATAGAAATGGTGCCAGATAGCTGTCCTGGCATTCTTAGTACGGGTATGTTTTCAATAGTAGTACCGTTAGCTGATACACTAATTAAATCGCCATCTTTCCAGCCTTTAGTTTCGGCTTCAACCGGAGAAACTATAGCATAGTTATCCCAAGATACTTTAGTAACTGCGTCTGGTAATTCTAATAACCATGGGTTATTAGATAATTTACCATCCATAATACCTGTTTTTTGATATAGAATTACTTCTGTACCCTTGGCGTTATTTTTATTGGCTATTAGATTGCTTGAGATTGAAGTAAGATCCACGCTCATGCTACCAACAGATGTGCTATTAGAAGTCTCATCTGAATTTAGTGCACTAGTAGCACCCACTGCAGCTATAGCAGTATGTGTAGTTACAGTTGTAGTATCAGTTCTGCCATGAATTACATCTCTAACAGCTCCTCTTACATTATTCTCACCACGAGCAACTTCTCTTGCAGCTTCAAGAACCCCAACTCTATCATGTGTCACTACTTCGGTCTCTTCAGTTTGAGTAGAACCTTCTGTAGAATTAGTTAATTCAGCACTGGTGATTTTGGCAGTACCAACATTGGCAAGCGCTTTAACAGCAGCAGCGCTATGTGATCTACCTTTTACATATACACCATCATGCAAGCTCATTCTCCAAAACTTCTCAAAGTCTGATCCTGACTTACCACTAGTTTGTTGCCACGTTTCTTTTATAAAATCGTAAAAGTTGGCGAAACTTTGGCCCCAAGTTAAAATTGATTCTTGGGCCTGACGTGTATCATAAATGTTAGAAATAGTAGGCTGTGAAAGACTGTATTGATTGGCCGTAGGGTTAAAATCATTCCAACTTTCTAACCAATGATGATTAGGCGCCACATATTTACACTTAAGGCTTGTTTCATCTAAGCGATCAGATAAACTTATACTTAAATCAACTTTAGCCAAACCTGAAGCAAAATCTTTGGCATTTGATAGATTGTATAATGGATTGGCACCATACACAATTAGAGCTTTAATGCTACCAGCGTTCATATCGCTGATCAATTTATTCAAAGCATCGTCATTACCGTTAAATATTCTAACATCATTGCTAGTGTCAACGGTTTTGCCATAATTACCTAAAAGCTCGTTTATCTTAATACAAAGTGATTGTTCGTTAATGTCATTTGATCCACAAACAACAACTGATTCTCCTTTAGTATTCCAAAGTTCATCAGCAATATGATTTACTTTTTCTTTGGTTAAATACTTGTTGAACTCACCAGGGTTACCAATCGTGCTTTTACCGGCCTTTAATGCCAATGCATTATATAAAGCCACCATTGCAGCTCCTTGTTCAGATGGTTTACAAGGCAAACGCAAGTCTGCCTTTGATCCAGTTAAAGATAAGTTACCTTCAAACTGTACATGGTAAGCCATGGCATCGTTGGCAGTAACATCTCTAACAGAACTGTATTGCTTGGTAAATTTGACAGGAGATAACCAAGTACCCAAAAAGTCTGCTGAAAAAGAAACGATTGTTTTCGCTTTGTTCAAATGGTAATTTGGAACAATAGCTTTACCCATTGCATTCTCATGGGCTTTTCTAATTCCATGGTAAGAAACAGCATCGTATTGTATATGTTGAGTAGTTGGATGTGCTTCTTTAAATTTAGAAATAGCTCTGAGAGTAGATGGGCTGTTTATCGAATCACTAAGAATGGCAATTTTGCCATTCTGAGATGTGATTTTTCGTAAACCTTTATATATTTCCTTGTCTAATTCTTTCCAAGTAGTAGAACTACCATTGGCCCAAGGTTGATGTAATCTGCCTTCATCGTATAAAGACAATACACTTGCTTGGCCTGCAGCAGTTGTTCCTCCTAATGATAGTGGATCAAGATCGTTCCCTTCAATTTTGATAGGACGACCTTCTCTTGTTTTAACCAATACACCAAAACCACCATCACCATAAAAAGATGCGTAGTAGTTAGGTACACCAGGGTCTACATCATGAGGTTTTACAACGTAAGGAATTGCTTTTTTAACTGGGGTTTTTGTACATGCCGCAAGAGTTGCAGCTGAAATACCAAAACCCATGAATTTCAAGAAGTCTCTTCTCGAAGATTTTAGATCAAATTCACCTTCATCAACAATGTTTTTGCCCGGTGTGCCGGTAGCAAACTCTTTCTCGTTTACTGAAGATGGATTAGAAAGCTCTTCAAGACTTTTGAAATACCTTCTGTTATTGTGCTCCATTTTAATCGCGTTCTTGTATTTTGAAGGGATATTCTAATAATGACAACGTTGACATTCTAAACCGCCTAAATCGCCAATTGTATATTTCTTATGATCTTTAATAAAATCACCTAAACTAACTTCTTCTTCTTTTCCTGGGTTTTCTTCAAGAAATGCAGAGTAATCATCTTTAAATACTTGATGAAAATGCTCTTGGTAGTAGTTATTATCGATTACCACTTCTGTTTCTCTATGGCAATCAATACACCAGCCCATTTCAAGTGTAGATACTTGCTGAACAACTTCCATTTCAGCAACATTACCATGGCAGTTTTCACAGTCTAAATTACCTGCAACTACGTGCTGCTTGTGGTTAAAGTTAACGTGATCGGGTAAGTTATGTATTCTTACCCATTCAACAGGCTTCTCGTCACCTGAGTACGATCCCGATGCTGGATCATAACCTATTGCTGCGTAAATCTTAGATATTTCTTCGGTTCCGTATTTGGGTCCATTTTGAACTACAACGTGGCAATTCATACAAATGTTAGACGAAGGAATGTTTGCGTTCTTAGATTTTTCGACCCCTGTATGGCAGTATTGGCAATCAATACCATACTGACCTGCATGCAGTTTGTGAGAGAATTTAATTGGTTGGTCTGGAGCGTATCCAATTTGTGCGCCAAGATCCTGACCCGCACTATACATATATAGTAACACAGGTAAGGTTACAATACCACCAACAGTTAGAACTAAAATGGTAGGATTCATTTGATTTAAAACGAAATCCTTTAGTTCGTCGATAAGTACTTGTATTGGGCTTGGCTTTGAGTCAACTTCTTTACCTGATTTTTCAAGTATTATCTTGTTAATGCGGCCTTTGATAGTGAAAACTAAACCTAAAACTAATAACAGTGCCACAAGAATTAAGCTGAGAATCATAATATTCTCATCCCAAGTTACGCCGCCTCCATCAGCAACGGTATCACCATCGGGTGATGGCGCTGGAGCTGGTGGCTGCCAAGCATCAATGTATGCTAAGATGTCAGAAATCTGATCATCTGATACAGCCTGAGCAGGCATTAAACCACCTTTGGTTTCCCATTCACCTAATAACTTAGTAACGTAAGGATCACCCATAGCTTTAACTTGACCAGGGTTTTTAACCCACTGGTAAAGTAGCTCTTTGTTTTCCCAACGACCAGTTACACCTTCAAGGTTAGGGGCCGCTATGGCCTTACCCATCTGGTGACATGAGTTACAGTTGGCTTTAAATAATGTCTCGCCATTTGCTGCATCTTGTGCAAGCAACGGATTTCCGAGAGCTAAAAAGATTACTAAAAGAGAGCATAAAATGCTCAGACGTCTTATCATGAACATCTGCGTTAAATTCTTTAAATGCTTAACCATTTCCAAAATCAAGCGCAAATGTAGTTGTTAATTTTAGTAAATGACAAAATGGTTCTGTTTCTTGTTAAGAATTTGTGGAGTTGCTGTAAATATTTTTAATAACACACTTTAATAGCTTGTAATACAGGTGTTTGGTATTGATTTAGATTAATTAAAAAGATAAATTACAGATGATGATTATAAAGTTATCCACTTTTAATAGCCTTAACGATTGTGAAAATTGAAGCCAAAAATGCCTGAGGTAACGACTTATAATTCTACAATTATGCCTAATGTATAAAGGCTCCTGCCCGTATCGCTTGGAATAAGTTTGAGGTTGTATTTATTGGGGTCTTCCGTATTTATTATTGGTTCCCAATTTTCATTTCGATCAACTGTAAGG
>JBMYOR010000302.1:0-4368 GCA_049599535.1 Bacteroidia bacterium
TGGAAACATGGTTCATCTATTTGAACGTGATTGCTCAGTGCAACGCCGCTACCAAAAGGTTATTGAAATTGCTCCTTCTCTTGGATTAACTGAAGAAACACGCGAGCAACTTTATACCTATGCGGTTAAAATCTGTAAAGCGGTTAACTATAATAACATAGGAACCGTTGAATTCTTAATTGATGGGGATCAAAACATCTACTTTATCGAAGTTAATCCGCGGATACAAGTAGAGCATACGGTTACAGAAGAGATTACTGGGCTTGACCTTGTAAAAACGCAGATTTTTATAGCCTCAGGCAAAAGGCTTCAAGATGCTGAAATAAACATACCCGCTCAAGATAAAATTCAAAAAGTGGGTTTTGCCTTACAATGTAGAATAACTACAGAAGACCCTAAAAACGACTTTAAGCCGGACTATGGCATAGTACAGACCTATAGGAGTGCTGCGGGATTGGGTATTCGACTTGATGCTGGAAATATTTATCCTGGGGCCAAAGTATCACCATTTTTCGACTCCATGTTGGTGAAAATATCTGCCCACTCTTGGACCCTACAAGAAGCCATTAACAAAATGAAAAGGGCTTTGAAGGAATTCAGGGTTCGTGGCGTAAAAACCAACATGCTCTTTTTACAAAACTTGTTGAATACTGAAGAACTTGGCAACGGAAAGTTTACGGTTAATTACATCAAAGACCATCCTGAACTTTTTGAATATGAAATGGGTAGAGACCGCGCCAGCCGAATGCTTCAATACATTGCAGAAGTAACGGTAAATGGCAATCCTGATGTAAAATTCATTGATTCAAGAATTGAATGTAAAGAGCCTAAAGTTCCAGAATTTGACTTAATTGAAGAACCCAAGAAAGGTACAAAGCAACTGCTAACTGAGCTTGGCCCTGACGGCTTTGTAGAATGGTTGAAGAGTGAAAAAAAGGTGCATTTTACCGATACCACTATGCGCGATGCACATCAATCGCTTTTAGCTACTAGAATGCGCTCTTATGATATGATGAAAGTTGCCAAAGGTTATGCCCGTCATCATCACGACATGTTTAGCGTAGAAATGTGGGGTGGTGCCACCTTTGATGTTTGTCTTAGATTTTTGCATGAAGACCCATGGGAACGACTGGCCCTACTCAGAAAATCTATTCCGAATGTGCTTTTTCAAATGCTACTTCGTGGTTCTAATGGTGTGGGATACACTGCCTACCCTGATAATCTTATAGAAAAGTTTATTGCTGAAAGCTGGGAACATGGAATGGATATTTTTAGAATCTTCGACTCTTTGAACTGGATGCCTGCCATGGCGCCTGCCATTGAGTTTGTAAGAACAAAAACGGGTGGTTTGGCTGAAGGTAGCCTCTCATACACCGGTGATATATTAGACCCAAAACGCACCAAATACAACCTTAAATATTATGTACAATTAGCCAAGGATCTTGAGAATGCTGGCGCACATATTTTAGCCATTAAAGATATGGCTGGGCTTTTAAAACCTTATGCCGCCTATGAACTCGTTTCGGCCTTAAAATCTGAAACCAATTTGCCCGTACACTTGCACACGCACGATACTTCTTCAATTCAGGCTGCAACTTATTTAAAGGCCATTGAAGCCGGAGTTGATATAGTTGATGGTGCTTTAGGAGGAATGTCTGGACTTACTTCTCAGCCCAACCTAAACTCATTGGTTGAAATGCTGCGTTTCCATGAGCGCGAAAACCCAATTGATATTGAAAAACTCAATGAATACTCAAATTATTGGTCAACAGTTAGAGAATACTACTATCCTTTTGAATCTGGCTTAAAGGCAGGAACCGCAGAAGTATATAAACACGAAATACCAGGTGGGCAATACAGCAATCTAAAACCACAGGCTGAAGGTTTAGGCCTTGGCGATAGATTTACTGAGATTACAGATAAATACGCAGAAGTAAACCGCATGTTTGGCGATATTGTGAAGGTAACACCAAGCTCTAAAGTGGTGGGCGACATGGCTTTATTTATGATGAATAATGACTTAACCGCGCAAGATGTGATAGAAAAAGGAGAAAGTTTATCGTTTCCTGAATCTGTACAAAACTTCTTTTACGGAAGCCTAGGCCAGCCATTTGGTGGTTTCCCTGCTGAATTACAGAAGGTAATTCTGAAAGGAAAAGCGCCCATAAGCAACCGACCAAATGAGCATTTAAAGCCTATAGATTTTGCCGTAGAGTATGCCGAATTTGAAAAAGAATTTAAACACACCTATCGCAGCCGTGGGCTTAGAGTTACCGATTTTCTTTCATTTAAACTCTACCCCAAAGTATTTAGAGACTTTAGGGTAAAACGCCAGAATTACAGCAACTTAAGAAACCTACCAACCAAAACATTTTTTTATGGTATGAAAGAAGGCGAAGAAATTGAAGTTAATTTGGGTGAGGGTAAAACGGTGTTAATTGAGCTTTTGACAAAAGGCCCAGCAAATAATGAAGGAGAACGACAATTATTCTTTAGCGTAAATGGGCAAACCCGTGTAATTCCTGTAGCAGACAAGAGCCTAGCCATAGAAAAAGTGAGTCATAGAAAAGCTGAAGATTTAGTAGATGGCGAAATTGGCTCTCCGCTACAAGGCATGCTGAGTCAAGTATTTGTGAAGGCAGGCGACAAAGTAGAAAAAAATGATCCGTTGTTTTTAATTGAAGCCATGAAAATGGAAACCACCGTTACGGCAACTATTTCAGGCACTGTAAAGCAGGTATACCTTAACGGCAGCACAATGGTTGAAAGTGGAGATTTGGTGGTTGAGATTGAGTAATAACTGAGTGAACATTTATTTATTATAAATAAAGCAAGAAACTTCATGTTGCGAATTCTACTTCGCAACATGAAGTTTTTATATAAAAAATTAAAATGGTTAAAATCAGAAACAAAAAAGCCGCAAATGAAGTAAGCAAAAGTTTAGACGGGTATTTAAAAGAAAACGACCGGGCCATGAAACTACCACTTGATTATAATGATTTGCTTCATTTTTCTAATAAAATTAGTGTTTATAATAAGTATGGAGAAGACACACTTTGGTACTCAGTAAACTATGACCAAAGTACTAGAGAAATGGTGCATGATGGGCTCAAGCATATTTATGCCCTGCTAAAAACCGATGGCAATATGGATGTAATTAAGCATCTAGAAGTTGAACGCATTGATTTCTGCTCATTTGGAAACTCACAGCCTTTTCGCATTCGGATTATCAATAAATTTAATGACAACTACGATCACTATTATGTGAAAAAGACCGACGCAAATAGAATTTACGGACTTGAGCTTGAAGACCTTTTATCTCCAAATCGATTTGATTATTTGGTTTATAACAAAACACTAATTGAAGAACATGTTGCCGGTTTGCCAGGTGATCAGTTTATTGAGAAATATGTTGAAAACCCCAACGTTGAGATAAACAAAGTGCGAATTGCAAAGGAGTTTATTAAATTTAACGAACGCTGCTCAATACGGTTACTTGGCGATATGCGCGCCTATAATTATGTGGTAGATATTACCCCAGATTTTGAAGACACACAGTACAGAGTACGAGCCATTGATTTTGACCAAGAATGCTATGAAGGGCACTATAAAGTGTATTTACCGCAGTTTTTTAAAGACAATAATGCTATAGTAAACTTGGTAATTAGTAATCTAAATCCTAATACTCAAGACCAATATCGAGAAGAAGAACGTACACTTTTATTTAAACGATATAGAGCAGAAGATGAAAAGCTTAAGTTGCTTTTAAATGTAATGGAAGCCGATGTTTTAAGCCCGCCACAAAATGTAACAAAGCTGGCCAAAGAATTAAACGCTTATCATAATACTAATATATTTAGATCTTGCCATTCAATGGGTTCTATTCTTAAAACCAATCTTAAGTTATGTTTGGGTTTGTAACTAATCAGCAGAAATCACAGACATCTCAAGCTTATACTTTCCTGAGCCTAATTTCAGCTCACTTGGCGCTATTATAAAGTTAAATGGCACATCTTCGCCATTTTCAAAGCCAACTAAGGATTGATAATTATAACCTTTCGGAATTATAACTTTTGCATTAGAGTTAGCCGGAATAACAAACTCGTAAATCAGCTTTTCACCTTCAATTTTCCACAGGCTTTCAATTTTGCCATTAATGCTTTCGTAGCTGGTATTGGCATATCCTATACTCGCATCGATTTCTGGTGCCAATGTGAGCTTTTGAACCCCATCTTCCGTTTTAAATTGAATGCCCGACATGTGTGCATATAGCCAATAACCAATTGAGCCGTAAGCATAATGGTTAAATGAATTTACATAAGGATCTTGAAACTCCCCCTGCTCGGTAATTCCATCCCAACGCTCCCA
>JBMYOR010000303.1:0-4355 GCA_049599535.1 Bacteroidia bacterium
AAAGGCTTTTAAGGTAAAAGCTATATCGGCGGCAGTAATGGCTTCTCCATTATCAAACTGCGCACTCGGATTTATTTCAAATACATATGATGTATCAGTGTCTAAAAATTTTGGAATAGTTTTTAACACTTGAGGGGTAAGGGTATTATTCTCGTTGTCTTCTTTTAATAAAAAGGCATGTAGATACTTAAAGGCTTCATTTTTTTCGATAGTTGTAAAGGTTAAAGGGCTAAGCTCATCAGGTATTTGCGATTTATGAGCCTGTATAATAGTTTTTTCGTTGACCTGATTTTTTGTACCACAAGCCTGTAAAAGAGCTAAAAGGCTTAATACGGCAAAAAATCTGTGCATAAGGATGGTTTTTCAGCAAATATAGAATCTGATACCCTGTAAGTGTCTAAGACATTTTTTTTCACATTAAGGCATTTTTATTTTGGCTATAAAAAACTCTACGATTACTTTTGCGCACCAATTTATTGGAGAGGTGCCAGAGTGGTAATGGAGCGGATTGCTAATCCGTCGACGCCCATAAGCGTCGCCAGGGTTCGAGTCCCTGTCTCTCCGCCAAAAAAGGTTGCGAAAGCGCAACCTTTTTTTATCAAATTTGATAAATGGAATTAAAAATGTTTTACATTTGCACTCCATTTTAAAAACGAGTAGTTAAAGAGCTACTGGTTTTGGAATTTTAATGATATCGGAACATTAAGAATTCCAATCGTAAAAGAAGAAAAAGTCTTCTTAATTGAAGTATTGATAAAGTTCGGGGCATAGCGCAGTCCGGTAGCGCACCTGGTTTGGGACCAGGGGGTCGTAGGTTCGAATCCTGCTGCCCCGACATCAACTGAAAAGGTTGTTGGGAAACCTTCAACCTTTTTTAATTTAAATTGGTCCAATAGCTCAGCTGGATAGAGCAACTGCCTTCTAAGCAGTAGGTCTCAGGTTCGAATCCTGATTGGATCACACTCAAAATCAAGGAGTTACGATAAAAAATAACTCCTTTTTTTATGCTCGGTTTAAACATGGTTTAAACACGAAATTTTAACACTTTTAAGAAGTATTAAGAGAAATCAAAGAGTTTCAAACTCCGAATAAAGCTCTTTGGCTATTTCAAAGCCTGTGACACTATCATCCATACTTTGTACAAACTCAACAATCTTCATAGTCTCCGTACTCATCCAAGCATTTGTTTTGGGGGTATCCCAATTGGATGGATAACCATTGTAGATCAAGTTGCCATTTTCAAGCTTTAGAGAGTTGATTAACTTCTTGTCACACTCAGGTTTCAGTACAACAAACTTTTTTCTATCGACTTCTACGTTGAGCTTGTAATATGGGATTTCTTTAAACGTAGTACCAAAGACATGATGAAACAATTCTATGGACTGCTCAATGTCGAAATCTCTAGTTATGATTTCATCATGTACGCTTAGAAATGGAATGTCCTGCCTTACCAGCTCTTTCCAATAGCGATTAAAAAACTCAACTTCAATTTTTTGAAGTACGAACGCCAAGTTACTATGCGGTTTAAACTGGGTACGTGGATTCAACTCAACCTTTTGAGTTTTTAACTCATTAATGAAGTCGAGCCAAGGGGCGCTTTCGAAAACTCTAAAAAGCTCTTGGCTAGGTTTACCATACAAGATGGCGTAAAAAGCTTTTTTAGCGTCTCCCCTAGTTTTCAAGCTCATTCTATGCTGAATATGTAAATAAACATCTTCACCATTGAAGACCCACTTAGTAAAATCATTATCACCTATTTTAAAATTCAAGAAGTCAGCAAGGAGTATAGGTTGTATCGTGGCGACATCAAAAGAAGCTGTGTGTTGACCCTGAATTAGTAAATGCTTCCTTTCATCTTTGGTTAAGCCATTGGTTATTGGAGTATGTACCCTTCCGCTAAAACTATCAACTTTAAAGAAGTGATCAATAAATCGCTTATTGTTAAGGAAGAGTTTAAAATAGGGCGTATGACAACCAATGCACTCAACTGCATTAAGCGTTTTTTTCATGGCCCTGTGGTGCGGTAGCAATGCTTGCTCAACCCTTTTAATGAGACTTAAATTTATTGCTCCTGGCTTCTTTGCCCTCAATCGAAAGGCGTTTTTGTATTTGGTTGGCTTCCAGTCAACTTCTTCAGCTTTTATTAATAAATTTAGATCTTGCTTGTATCTCTTGCCTAGTTGTTCATACAGAACTTTCACAGATGAGTAGACAAAATCATTATTATCTTCCTTAAATCGTTTACTTAAAAACTCCTTGGTTCTTAAATAAGTGGTGAATTTATGCTCCATAATAAAGAAGTGTTCACGTGTTCATGGTACATGAGTACCTGAACACGTGAACACTGTGAACATTAAAGTTTAAGATACTTGTTAACCGCACCAACGCTGATTTCTACTTCAGAAGCAATTTCACGTTGAGACTTGCCTTCTTCTGCAAGCTTCTTTACCAAGGCAATCTTTACTTCTCTATCATCTTGAGTGATCTCTTTTAAGTGAGATTTTTCGAAATCAAATCCAATCAATTCAAACATTAGAAAGTTGCCGGGTTTAACCAGCGTGCAAGTAATCACATTATCGCCACCATACATTTCTTCGGCACTTCTTACCTTCAATTGCTTAATGTAGCGCAGGCTTGAATCACGACTGCTTTTACCAATAGCAAAGGCGCTGTCACAAAAATTGAAAAGCATCTTGCTGCCTTGTAAATCATTCTGAGTGATAGGTCTGCTCAAGTCTCTTTTTGGTGTGTGTGCCAAGATTAGCATTGACACATCATGGGCTTTTTTAACTCTATTCAACTCCTTCATTAAAGCCAATGCATCTTTTGCTTTCTCGTTATCTGTTTTCAAATAAGTGATGTTATCAATTATTACCACTTTAGACTGATACTTGAGAATGAGTCCTTCAATTGCGGCAGAGACACATTCTTCAAAAGTCTTTCCTTCTGGTAATTCTGAATGTCTATTGATCTCAACCCTAATCAGGTTACTGTGAAACTCAAAATGACTCGTAAAGTCAATTGAGTATCTCTTTTCCAGTTGCTTGTCGCTCAACTCAAAGTCGAAATAGATAACGGGTTGATTAGGTGCACTTTGGTTAATTCCAAGAATATATTTTTTACCGGATGCAATGGCTTGAGCTATTTGAACCGCCAAAATTGACTTGCCCGCATTGCTATCTGCAAACAAAATGCACAATTCGCTTTGAAACCATAGAGAACCAAAAAGCTCTAGTGGTACAGGTCGTTTTTTCGCTTCTTCAATCCAGTCGTTTGCTTTCTTATCAATGAATACCCCAGAGTTTTCATCTGGGGTTTCATCTTTAGTGAATCGATCATTAAGATAGTCTTCTACCATTGGAGTTCAATTTTTTTAAGTTCATCCAATCCCTTATGGGTAATCTGATAGAAGTGCCTTTTCTGATCTCGGAGTGGACCGTGAAGTGTAAAGCTCAACTCAATTAGACCTTCTCTTATGAGTTCATGAATTACAGTTGAACTTCTAAATTGCTTAAATAGCTCATTGGTATTAATTGACCTGTTTTTCAACGAGTTTAGAATGAGAACTTTTAACTCTAGTTGGCTACCTTTGAAGTCACTACAATCCAAAGGATAATGTATCGGGATAATTTTAAGATTGCTCATATGTTATCCTTTTTGTTTTTTCAAACGGTTTGCAAACTGCTCTTCGTAATCTACTCCTGTTTCGTTCTCCCCTTCGGTAAGCCACTGGCGTAGCTTATCTGCATTGAATAGAAGGCGACCGTCACGCTTAAAATGGGGGATTTTACCACGTGATACCATTGTGTAAATACTACTTCGGGTATAGCCCGTTATTTCTTGGGCTAATTCTACACCACCAATTTGTGGTTGATTTTTAATTGGTTTTAAACCAAGGGCAAGAATGCTTGATTTTACATGACTGCCGATTAACTCGCCGATTTCTTCAGCTGTTAACTCTGTTAAAAAAACTTTTTTCATCTCTTGACTTTTTTGAGTTTAAAATTTCCCCAAATTTGTCAACTGAGATTTGCCACTTGATATATTACGGAAGAGATACGGATAAGTTATTAGAATGAATAGTCCCTTTCTAATAGTTTTAAGGGTTTTTTAAGTCCTGAAATATTAAAATATTTTTTGACCAATAGAACATCCTTTTGGTGAAACTCTTTGATTTTGTCATCTTCTTTTGGCCAATATTTCCCAATCTTTTTCGTTACCGTCCTATTCTCAATCTTCGTTTTTAGGTCACCATATCCCGAAAAAAACTCAAACACCCTTACCTTATCTTCCAATAGCAATTCGGAAAAACTCGACCCAAGAGATTCAAAAATGTAACAAGTTGCCAAAAGAGC
>JBMYOR010000304.1:0-4322 GCA_049599535.1 Bacteroidia bacterium
AAAGAATTCCGTTCACCTGATTTCAATGAAATGGCAGCGTTCACAGGCTCTTCAAAAGGTGATGAAATTCCGGTGAAGTTAGGAATTTCGCCAGAACGGGCTTTTTTGTAGAGTCCTTTAACATCTCTTTGCTCACAAATTTCAAGTGGGCAATCAATGTAAACTTCTATGTAATCATCATTGCCAATTACTGTTTTGGCTTTTTGACGTGATTCTTCGGTAGGTGTAATAAAACTACAAAATGTTACTAAGCCTGCGTCTTTAAAGAGTTTAGCAACTTCTGCTGTTCGCCTTAGATTTTCAACTCTATCATTCGCATTAAAAGTTAAATCGCCGTTTAGTCCAAATCTAAGGTTATCACCATCTAAAAGTTGGGTAATAAAGCCTTCTTGAAAAAGCTTTTTTTCAATGGTTTTGGCAATAGTACTCTTGCCCGAGCCACTCAAACCAATTAGCCAAATCACCTTGCCTCTTTGTTCTAGACGGTTTTCTTTGCTTTTACGGTCGAGTATTTCATCAAAAATAGGATAAATGTGCTCCAAAGCGCTTTTTGAATTTAAGTTTGCAAACTTAATCAGATTGAGTGGAAGAAGTATTAAAAAGCGTTGATATTCAAAAGGTGAATGCTATTGCAGTTGATGCAGGTAAAGCTATCATGGATATTTACAATAATGAAAATTTGGATTGGAACGTTGAAAAAAAGGCGGATAATTCTCCCCTTACAATTGCTGATCATGCTTCAAATAAAGTGATTTGTGATGCATTGCAAGCTGCATTTCCTGATATACCTATTCTTTCAGAAGAAAACAAAACACAATCATACGAGGAACGTAAAGATTGGGATTGGTTTTGGTTGGTAGACCCATTAGATGGAACCAAGGAGTTCATTAAGAAGAATGGAGAGTTTACCGTAAATATTGCTTTAGTACACGGCAACCGATCAGTTTTAGGTGTGCTATATGTACCAGCAACCGATGAATTGTTTTATGCAAAGAGAGGGGAAGGTGCCTTCAAAGTGAAAGGTGATGAAAATGTTAAATTAGTAACATCCAAATATGAAAAAGGGCAAAAAGGTGTGAAAATAGTATGCTCGCGTTCGCACATGAGTAAAGAAACAGAGATGTTTGTGGCGCAATTCAATGAACCTGAGTTGTTGAGCAAAGGAAGTTCGCTCAAATTTATGTTGGTTGCGGAAGGTTTGGCTCATGTTTATCCTAGAATCGCTCCAACGATGGAGTGGGATACGGGGGCATCACAAATTATTGTGGAAGAGGCTGGAGGAAGAGTTGTTCAGTACCAGACAGATGAGCCGCTTCTTTACAATAAGGAGGATTTGTTGAATCCTTTTTTTGAGGTTTATCCATAAGTGTTTAAAGTCCAAGGTCCACTTTTCGATGTTTAAGGTTCAATTGTCCAAAGTTAAAACGGCAGAAGAGATACCTAATGAGCTAAATATGATTGATCGAGCGCTTCGTGTTGGATTTGTCTACAATAGAGGTTGCGATTGAAATAACCATCGCAGAGTTGATTTGCTTGCGATGACGGTTAGTCTAAAAAGTAGATAAAACCGTCATCCTGAACTTGATTAAGGATCTGTAACCACATTGCACTACACTTGTTGGCAGATTCCAAATGGAGTTTGGAATGACGTCTGACTATTTAAAGGATTTCAAGAAAATGAAAAAAAGATGGAGTTGGCTTCACTTCATGTTAGATTTCTCGCTCCCGAATCCACTGTCTCGCGTGGAAATGACAAAGAGAGAATGAATAAGAGTTTAAAGTTTACCAATTAAAGAACACTGGATTGAAATGGCACTGTCGGAATATGTAAATTACAAACGTATTTTTGTAAAAATTATGAGAGATAGAATAGAAGGGAAATTTTTGTTAGTGGTGCCTATTGTGGCCCTAGTATTATTGGCTCTTGGAGGATGTGTGCCCTATAAAAAGCAGGTGTATTTTCAATACTTGGAGGAAATGGCACAAGCTGAAGATGGAAGTTTAGCGGAGTTTGAGCAGGTGCGAGCAGAGTATAAGTTGCAAAATGATGATATAATTGACATAAAAATTACATCCCCAAACTTGGAAGCGGCTGCCTTTTTCTCGCAATCTTTTTCTGTAAGTGGTAGCAATCAACAACAAATGATGCAAGGGGCACAGGTTGGAGATATTTACTACTTAACAGGATACATTATCAATGACTCAGGGAATGTGGAGCTACCCATTTTAGGCGAAATTCCTGCATCGGGTAAAAGTTTGCAAGAAGTGAAAAGCTTTTTGGAACAAGAGCTTTTGAAATACTTTACTTCAAAAAATAGTTTCTATGTAAAGGTAAAATTAGGGGGTATACGTTATTCTATTCATGGTGAAGTTGCAAGGCCTGGGCGCTATGTGGTTTTGGAATCAAGGTATAATATTTATCAGGCTCTGGCTCAAGTAGGTGATCTTACTGCATTTGCCAACAGAAGTGAGGTGTGGTTACTCAGGCAGGAGGCAGGTAAAACCAAAATCTACGGCATTGATTTGTTATCAAAGGAAATTATGGAATCACCTTTATTCTACATTCAACCCAATGATGTGGTTTTTGTAAAACCTTTAAAGGTGAAGCAGTATGGAGTAGGAAGCACTTTCTTGCAAAACTTTAATTCTACTGTTTCGGTAATTAGCGCGACCATATCACTGTATTTAAGCTATAGATTATTAACGCAACCAAGTGAGCAATAAAGTGAAAGAAGAATTTAATAATCAACAAGGAAGTAATTCCGAAGATAGCTTCGATGTAATTGCTTTTGTTAACTTCTTGCTTAAACATTGGTACTACTTAGTTGTAGGTATTTTAATTGGTGGCGCAGTTTCTTTTTTAGTGATTCGCTATTCCATTCCTAAATATGAGGCTAAAGGACAAGTACTTATCAATGTAAATAGACAAGAAGACCCTTTAGCAGAGCTCACTCAACAGGGCTTAGGAGGAGGTTTTAGAAACCGATTTATGAATACCGATGAGAATGATTTGTTGGTATTCAGGAGTTCTGCAGTTTCAGAGTTAGCTAATGAAAAGCTTCCCTTACAAGTGCGATGGTTTGGTGAAGGTAGGATTAGAGGTATGTCAGAAAGCGACGCTCGAAACTTCGGTTATAAGGTTCGTTTAGTGGATAATGTACAATATGGTAGTTATGAAGTAATTTTTAAAGACAAAGGATATGAGTACCAAACTCTAGGTAAAGATTCTATGGTTAGTGCTATTTATGGACAATTGAATGAACAGGGTTTTTCCATCAAAGAGTTCAATCAAACATCCAAAAAGGGTCAAAAACTATTATTGGTGCTTAAACCGATTCAAAGCGCAGCATCAGATTTGAGAAGTGCACTGAACATAAGTCCTGTTGTAGATGATGGTTCTGTGTATGGTGTTAGGGTTGATCATGCTGTTTCTTCATACGCCATTGATTACATTAATGCGATTATGGATGCTTTTATTGAGTATTCAAAAGAAGAAAAAAGAAAGTCATATGACGAGGCTTTAGATTTTGTAGAACAAAGAATTAATGAAATAGGTGATAGTTTGCTCAATGTGGAGCAAGAGATGACAAGGTTTAGGGTTGCCAATAAAATTATTAATGCCGAGAGTAAAGGACAATTACTTTTTACTAGGTATCAACAATATTTAGAAGAAGTAATTCAAATGGAAAATCAACTTCGATATTTAGGCAAAGTAGAAGAATATCTGACAGGAATGTTGGAAGCTGAAGGTTTGAAGCCTCCCATCATTGTTGGGCTAGAAAATAGTCAGTTGAATTCGACTTTGATGCAAATACAAGAAGCTTATACACAAGCTACAATGGATGGCGTTGATCTAAAATTAGATAAAGGAAGCCCTGTTAAAGAGCGACTTGACGCTAAATTAGAAGGTCTTAATTCAACTTTGGAAGAAGTTGTGGTGCAATTGCAAAGTGAGTTGAATAACAAGCTTTTTCTCACAAGAGAGCGATTAGGGGAAGTAGAGAAGGACTTGGGTATATTTCCTGTACTGGAACAGCAAATGGTTAATATTAAGAGGCGCTATGAAATGTTTTTAGGCTTGTTTACCTATTTATCAGAAAAGAAATTGGATATTGGGATTAGGGGGTCCACTGTGCTCAGTGACCACAAAATCATTGAATACGCTAAAAAAGCGAATCAAATATCACCCAACTCTAAGAAGATTTTCGCTTTAGGCTTGAGTCTTGGTACTTCGCTGCCCGTGTTGGCTTTGTTTTTATTGTTCTATTTTGATAATAGGCTAAAATCTGTGGATGATGTGGTGAAAAGTGCCAATATGCCAT
>JBMYOR010000305.1:0-4318 GCA_049599535.1 Bacteroidia bacterium
GTTTTCCTTACTATTCATTTATCTATTTGAAGTTGTAGCTCCATTTGTTTTGGCCTTGATACTTGCTTTTGCTTCTTTTCCTGCAATTAAGTTTTTGCAAAAAGCATTGAAAAATCAGAGCTTGAGCACCGTTGTATTCTTGCTTGGTCTTGTTGGCTCCATCATATTGTTTTTTGTGATTTTAGGCGGTTTTATTGGTAGAGACTTTCAACGTTTTAATGATGGTTTTACCAAATTAGCTACTGACAATCAAGAAAATATAGATGCCGTTACCGTGAAAGCCTATGAAATGCTCAATTCGTTTTACGACCTTGAAGACTTTGACATAACATCAAAAGATCAAGTTGATTCATTCGTTAACACCATTTCTGAAAAAGGCACTTCTGACTTTGATGTGGAAGCAATTAAGGAAGGCTTTAGCAAAGTGACTTCATTTTTTAAAACTGATGAAAAAGATCAAAAAACAGATTCAGGCAACATAAGTTGGATTGCGATAATATTTGGAAGCTTTACCTATTACCTACTTATCCTATTCAATATCAACTATTTTGTTGGCATTAAAAACCGATATTTTGGTAAAAAGCTCAAGGGCAAATTGAATCAGGTGTTTGATGACTTTAACAATAGCTTTTTGCGCTATTTTAAGCTGAGATCAAGAATTGTATTAATTCTTTTACCTGTTTACCTCATTGCCTTCATTATTCTAGACGTGCCAGGCATTTCGCTTTTTATCTTGTTGATTTTGTTGTTATCTTTTATTCCATACCTGCAATATTTAGTGCTAATTCCTTTGGCCTTGAGTTGTTTTATACTCTCAATTGAGACTGATCAAAGCTTTCTTTTTTACTATGGAATTTGTGTTGGGGTGTTTGTGTTGGCTAGTTTAGTTGAAGAGATTTTCCTAATCCCAAACATATTAGAAGCCAATATGGGGATGAATCCGGCCATAATGGTACTTGCCATAAGCATTGGTGGTTTTGTGTTTGGCTTGCCAGGTGTATTTCTTGGTGTGCCTTTAGCTAGTTTGCTTATTATCTATGTAAAACGCTACTTTTTAGAGCCTTGGATGGAATTAACTGATAAGTAGTGGCTTAAATTGAAGCTGCCTATATGAAATACCGAATTCAAACTAAAATTCAGCTCTAAAACTATTCAACAATCACCTTCACCATTTGTAGCTCATCTTCTTGTATGCATTGTAGCAGATAAACGCCTTTTGGCAAATGGCTACAATCTATGCTTGTAATAGAATTTAAGGTTGAGATGCGCTTTAATTCTTTACCATCGTAAGTTGTTAAAGTAATCTCCGCTCCTACTTTTGTTTTCACTGATAAAACACCGTTGGTTGGGTTTGGAAATACCGAAAAAACTTGACTTTGCTCAACTGCAAAAACTGAAGTTGAAAAATCTACTTCCACTTGACCTCCTTCGCTACAGCCTAATGAGTCAATTACAATTACTTCGTAAAAATTCGCTTTAAGATTAAAAATGGTGTCGTTGGTTTCGCTTTTGTGATTCCAACGATATTTATAAGGCTCTAGGCCGCCAGTAGCTATAACCCAAGCGGTTCCGTTTTCATTAAAAGGATCGGTTTGTGGCATGCTACCAAATTCAAGACTAAGTTTTGGCCTTTGAAATAATGTTACCAGCTGCGAATCGGTACCGCATTTAGCTGAATCCTTTATTTGAACATAATAATTACCGGCTTTTAAATTACTTAATACCGAATCAGAATAACCAACCGAATCTTTAAAGAATGTGTAAGGTGCCCACCCTCCTTTTGCACTCAATTCAATTGAACCGCTACTATCGCCATAACAATTAATGTGATGATAATCTTTTACCGAAAAAGTTAAAGTATCAGGCTCATGTACAATAAACTCAACCGTATCAAAGCACCAACGGTAGTCTCTAAGTTCAACAGTATATGTATCAGGAGCAAGGCTATCTAGGTGCCAAATTCTATCTTTTGTATGAAACCACTTGGCTCTAAAATCAACTGAATCAAAGGGTTTAAGTGTTATTTCGCCATCATTTAGCCCATAGCAACTCACATTTTTTATAATTGCTGTATCAAGCAGGGCATGCGACTCAAAAACTTGAACAGTATCATAAACTTTGCATCCATCGGCATGGGTTAATTCAACCGTGTAAGTGCCCGGATCTAGATAATATATTGAGTGATCTGTTTCTCCTGTGTTCCATTTAAACTTACAACCACTATTGGCGCAATAGCAGCCCGAGCTATTTATATACGCTGCACCTGAAGATTCTCCTGGGCAAAATGTTGAATCAGCTGAAATCTCAACTTCATATGGATCTTTAAGCCTAACTGTATCAAGCTGATTACAGCCTTGCTGATCCATATAATAAATAATGTACTCACCTGCTCCTAATCCTTTTCTTTGGTTTCCGGTTGCATTGTCGCTCCAAGTGTAAGCTACTGGTGCAAAACCAGCATCAAGCGTCAAGGTAATTTCTCCATCTTTAAACCCATTGCACGATGGCTGCACCTTATTTACCGAAACATTTAGTTTAAACTCGCTACACAAGGTAGTATCATTTTCATATACAGATTTGCTGTTTTTACCCAAGTATCCATTCCAAGCTACACCCCATGGATTTAGTTTAGCCACACCGGCTAATACTTTAATGTAAAGTCCATCAGCGGCAATGGGGTTTTGGTCATTCTTTTTATAGCTGTAGCAAATTTCTAAGCTATCGTCTCCGTCAAGATCGACAACCAATGGAGTTGAACTTAAATTAATTCCTTTTTCTCCCTTTACAATTGATTTAGATGCAAAGCTTTGAAAATTATAAAGTTCAAGATCATGTACAAAAGCATTATTTACCAACCTATTGTAACTAAAAAGTGCTTGATCGTAACCATTTCCGTTAAAATCAACTGCAGCTGCCGATGCGAATTGTAAATCGCTTAATGAGTCTTGCCAAACAACTTTACCGCTTTTTCCATCAATTAATAGCTGATGATAATCTTTAAAATTAGGAGCCTGCCCTTTAAAAACTATCGCTAAAACATCAGGATGATGGGTTCCGTAAAAATTACCAATTGCCGGGCTGCATTGCGTTTCGAACCCTTCAAGGTCAATTTGCCAAAGTTTAGCAAAATCTTTACCTGAAAAGCACATAATATCTCCGTTATAAGCATTTACTACAATATCCTTATACCCATCAAGGTTTAAATCGGCAATTGAAGGTGGTGCTATAAAACCTTTTTTACCTGTAAAAACAATTCGAGTAGATTGTTTGGGTTTACCATCAATTAAATCTTTTAAATCAATAACCCAAAGTGCTCCCGACATGGTTTCGCCACCTGAGCCAAAAAGCACTTGCAGTTTTCCATCATTATTAAAATCATACACTAAAGGAGCCATATATGTTTCTTGCTTATCAGGTGTTTTAATCTGACCAATAATTCGCCCGTTTTTTCCGCTCAATACCATTATTAATCCTGCGGGCCTACCCACAGTATCTGTGTAAGATTTTGATTTATCACCTCCATTACTCACCAAAATATCTTCATAACCATCATTATTTTGATCGGCAATAATTTGGGGCTGAAAAAAATTATGCCATCCACTATCGGCGGCTTCAGATTTAGGCTTTGAAAAAAACTCCCAAATCAAATCACCATTTTTACCATTTCTACATTCTAGAATCCCCTTACGGCCACACATAAGCACATCAGGTGTTTTATCTTTATTGGCATCAAAAAACACGGCGCTACCAAAAATCTCGTTTGTTGCCGTTGTTTTCCAAAGTAGTTTGCCATTTGCCCCATTTACTGCAATGGTGCTCACTTTGTTTTTATCTTCTTGCCCCGCTCCTATTACAATATCAAGTATACCATCGCTATTTAAGTCAGCAGCTTTTGGCGATGAAAGGGTTCCCGTTGTATCTTCATAATAGGTCCATGAACTAACTTGAGCCTGAAGTTTAATAAAACACACCGAAAAGACAATTAATACAAGAAGTCGTTTCATTAGATATTGATTTGTGGGCGAAAATGCTGAAAAGAAAGTTAATGGTGAAAAATGAAGCCCATTGTTTAGAAGGGTTAATTATTAAAATTGACTAAACCATAATTTTTAAAATAAACCATTTCATTCATTTGTACATTCACATAGTACTATAATTAAGATACACTAGCTAAATTTTCATCAAAATCATTTTAATCCTTTAGTATTGGATGCTTTGTATTTAAACACCAATTGATTTATGATTCCCCTTTTTTGACCACTAAAAAATTTAATTCACAACCAAAACTTGCGTAAAGCTCTGTATTTGCCCCATCCCT
>JBMYOR010000306.1:0-4317 GCA_049599535.1 Bacteroidia bacterium
TGGTTTTGACCATGGGAATATCGAGCCGCAGAACAAGGAATTTCGAATGTCGATTGATGATATTTGATTTTTTGAAAAGTGATTAACCTAAACATAACCCGTTGGTTTTGACCATGGGAATATCGAACCGCAGAACAAGGAATTTCGAATGTCGATTTGTTATGTTTGGTTTTTGAGTTGTGATTAACCTAAGCAGAACCCGTTGGTTTTGACCATGGAACCTTGGACATGAGACCTTAGACAAAAAGCCTTTTGGTAAAACAAACGACGGAAGACACTTGCAGGGATGGCATGAGCGCAGGACGTTAATTGACTTTAAACCTGAGACTTTGGACTAAAAACTAGAAACTCCTGTCCCGATTAATTCGGGGAGGAACAAGAAACTCTAAACTAAAAGTCGTCAGGCGGCAATTCGAAATTCAAAATCCAAAACTCATGGTTCAACATTCATCACCCCAGTTTTCCATTTACCGTGCTTATTTAAACGATTAATAGAATTTGCTTTTTTGGCTCATGTAGTTAAGTAGCTTTGCTAACATGTTGAGAATAGAAGGCGTTAGCAAGTCTTATGGCGAAAAGGTGGCCATAAAAGACATTTCGTTTGAAGTTCCAGAGTGTAGCACTTTTGGGTTGTTAGGACCAAATGGTGCAGGAAAAACTTCATTAATTCGAATAATAAATCAGATTCAGCCGGCTGATGTTGGAAATGTTTATTTCAATAACAAGCCCATAACCGAAGAAATGGTAAACCTAATTGGTTACCTGCCAGAAGAGCGCGGTCTTTACAAAAAAATGAAAGTTGGGGAGCAAGTGCTTTATTTGGCCCGTTTAAAAGGAATGACCAAACCCCAAGCCGTTAAAGAGATAAAGTGGTGGTTTAATAGGCTTGAAATTACCGATTGGTGGAATAAAAAGGTAGAAACCTTATCAAAAGGGATGCAGCAAAAGGTGCAGTTTATAGCTACTGTTTTGCATAGACCAAAGTTGATTATTCTTGATGAACCCTTTAGCGGTTTTGATCCGGTAAATGCCGAGATTGTGAAAAATGAGCTGCTTAGGCTAAAAGACGAAGGTTCTACCATAATGCTCTCAACCCACAGAATGGAGTCAGTTGAAGAATTGTGCGACCATGTGGCCATGATTCACAAAAGCGAAAAAGTGCTTGATGGTAGAATTGCCGATGTAAAACGAAAGTTTAAAAACAACGAATTCGAGGTTAAATATCGCGGTGAGAAACTGACCAATTATCCTGCCGAAGCTTCTGAAATCTTAGCAGAGAGTTTTGATGAAGAGCACCAAGCACAAGTGGTAAAGATTAAAATGGAAAGCGACGAAAAAAGCAATGAGGTGTTGAACCATTTTATGGCCGAACGACAAGTTATTGGCTTTGGCGAAGTGCTGCCAAGTATTGAAGAAATATTCGTAAACATTGCTAAAAGCTAGAAAATGAACAAGATAAAACTAATTATAGCACGCGAATACATGACCAAGATCAAGTCGCGTCCTTTTATTCTAATTACTATCTTGGGTCCATTGCTTTATTTAGGGTTGATTTTTGGCTCTGCATTTTTAACCAAAATGGCTGGTGATGGCACAACAGAAATTGCCTTGGTTGACAAAAGTGGGTTGTTTACAACAGAGTTTGAAGAGAATGAAAAACTGAAGGTTTCAACTTTTAACCTTGAACCTGATGAAATTGAGCGATCATTTGTTGAAGAGGGTTGGGAAATGACAACAGTGTACATTCCTGCTAACATAAAAGATGCGCAAGATGGACTCAAGATTTTCTACAAAGAGAATCCGGGCATGTCAACAATTGAGCGTATTGAGCGAACCATTACATACAAGCTCAGAGATGTAAAGATGCAAGAAGAAGGAATTGATAAAAGCATAGCAGAAAAAATTCAGAGAATTAGCATTGATGCTGAAACCAAAGCCATAGGTGAAGATGGAGCTAAAACCGGAAACATTGGTGTGGCCAGCGCATTGGCTTTCGGAAGCGCATTTTTACTTTATTTCTTCATTTTTATATACGGAAGTATGGTGCTTAGAGGAGTGCAAGAAGAGAAAACAAGCCGCATTTCTGAAGTTATCATATCGTCTGTAAAACCATTTGAGTTAATGATGGGAAAAATCATCGGTAACGCCTTACTTGGTTTTACCCAGTTTGCTTTTTGGATAATTCTAATTATGCTTGGGTCAGTTGCGGTAGGTTCTTTTATGCCCGATATGCTAAGTGGAATGCAAGATAACATGGCTGCCAACCCACAAATGCAAGCCCAAATGTCTCAAGGAGCCTTAGATAGCATAATGCAAATAGGAAGTGACTTCAATATTTTTGAAACGGTATTTTACTTTTTGATCTATTTTATTGGTGGTTACTTGCTTTACTCATCATTGTTTGCCGCAGTAGCTTCTGCTGTTGATGGTCAGCAAGATTTACAGCAGTTTATGTTGCCAATCTCAATGCCACTCATTCTGTCAATGGTATTATTAGGTAGTATAATGCAAGATTCAAACAGCGGAATTGCCGTATTCTTCTCCATATTTCCGCTTACATCGCCTATTGTTATGATGGCAAGAATTCCATTTGAGGTAGTATGGTGGCAAAAGCTGCTTTCTATTGTAATTCTGATTATAACTTTTGTAGGTTCAGTGTATGTTTCGGGTAAGATTTATCGTATTGGATTACTAAGCTACGGTGCAAAGCCTAGTTGGAAACAGATGATTAAGTGGCTAACCTATAAGGGGTAGCCGTTAAAGTGTGAAAAGTTAAAAGTTTAAAAAGCTCTGTTATTACAGGGCTTTTTGCTTTTGTATTAAAAGGTGTATCGGGAAAGCTGTCACCGTTCAATTCGATGGAATAAATCCAATCGTTTCTGATCAGTAGCGGGCGGTTTCAATCGCTCGCCCCAAAAAATTAATTGAATAATTATTTGAATTTGAGATATAGTGGTAATACTACCGATACCCCTTTATAGTAAAATATTTTCATTACTTGATTCGAATATCCAATTAGAAAAATATGGATTCCGATACCATATTTTACCGATTTATTAGGTTTGGTATTCAAAACGATTGGGGGCATCTTAAGAATAAAATTCAATTATGACTTTAAAAAACGAGCATTTTAAGTGATATTGCCAGTATTAATCGAATATGAGTTTTCAAGAGGCCTTTAACTACAATCTGTTTACTTTTCATGGAGTAGAATTTACTATTTCAAAATTGTTTTGGTTGCTATTGGCTATGGTAATTACCTGGACCGTAGTAAGAGTAATTAAGTTAATTCTTATTAGAAAAGTGCTTAACCGAGGAATGGATAAAGGCAGTATTTCAGCCGTAATTCAGCTTATAAAGTACTTTGCCTACACTATTGTGCTTGCAATATTATTAGATACGTTTGGGTTTAATACAACTGCTATATTGGCCAGTTCAACTGCATTATTAGTGGGAATTGGTTTAGGGCTTCAACAGGTTTTCTACGATTTAGTAAGTGGAATAATTCTGCTTTTTGAAGGCACCATAAGAGTTGGCGATGTGGTTGAAATTAAGCATGAATACGTAGGCAAAGTGATGCATATTGGCATTAGAACCTCAAAAATTGAAACCAGAGAAAATACTTATATAATAGTTCCAAATAGCAAATTCATATCAGGCGATGTAGTAAACTGGAGTCATATTACAACATCTACAAGATTTAAGGTAACCGTAGGGGTAGCATACGGAAGCGATGTGTTATTGGTGAAAGAACTTTTGCTAACGGCTGCAAGCGCGCAAAAAGAAGTGGAGCAAAACCCTAAACCTTTTGTAAGGTTCAAAGATTTTGGTGATAGCGCATTGGTTTTTGAACTCTATTTCTGGACCAATGAGACCTTTATTGTGGAGAATTTAAAAAGTGATATCAGGTTTGAGATTGATAGACTTTTCCGCGCCAATAATGTAACTATACCATTTCCGCAACGCGATTTGCACATTAAATCTAGTTTAGATAATAGCAAGATTTGAAGCTCAGCTTATTAAAATATTTTACTGCTTTTAGCCTCCCAGTCTTGGCATTTATAGCAATGCATTCAACAGGATGGATGACGTTTTTACCTTTAATTGAAGCTTTTGTTTTAATTCCAATAATTGAAGTTTTAGCTAAACCACAAATGGCCAACTTGAGTGTTGAAAAAGAAAAAGAAGCTTTGGATATTAAGGCTTTTGACTGGCTTTTGTACTTAATAAGTATTGTTCACTTTGGGCTTTTGTTTTATTTCTTATTCACCATTTGTAATACTGAAAAAAACATTGATCTTGTGGGTAAGGTTATGA
>JBMYOR010000307.1:0-4314 GCA_049599535.1 Bacteroidia bacterium
ATCATGTTACCCGAATCGGTTCTGAGTGCAAAAATTTGCTCTTGACTTGTTTTGGCGTCTAGCTCATAATAACCGTCTTCGTTAATTATTGTGGTTTTTATGGGCTCCATGTTGGTTTTTCCGCCAAGTTTATCAAGAGTAATATCCATACCTGCGCCACCAATTATGGTGCCCGATACTCTTACGGTGCGCTCAGGTCGGCTGGCCAGTAGATCTTCAGATTTTTGCTTTACTTTATCTTTTTCAAGCTCAATAAGCATTTCGGTATTATTACTATCAATTACCAATGGTGCTTTATCGCTATTATCAATCTCTTCAGTTTCGGTTTTTGAATCTTCGGTTGGCGATATTATATGAGATGATGTACCACTGCTAGATTTTGGATCGCTAGCACATGAGCCAATCAATATTGCTAGAAGAAAAATTAAGGGAAGGTTTTTCATGTGCGGGTTATTTTTCAAGTTCTTGAGCCAGTAGTTGGTTTGTTTTTTTAGGATCGGCCTTGCCTTTTGATCTTTTCATTATTTGGCCCATAAACATGCCTAATAATCCTTTTTTACCACCTTTATAAGCTTCAACCTTATCAGGAAAATCGCTTATTACGCCTCTTATTATTTCAAGCAAAAAGTTATCGTCGCTCTCTTGAATAAGATTTAGCGATTTAGCTAAATCTTGGGGATTTGCATTAGGTTGCTCTAAAAGCTTAGGGTAGAGTTTTTGATTGGCTGCCGCAAAACTTATTTTACCATTATCTATCATGGCAATAATCAAAGCTACTTTTTCGGCTCCAAACGGAAATTCTCTAATATCAATGGCTTTATCATTTAAATATCCGCGTACGGGGCCAATCATCCAGTTGGCAGCTGCTTTGTAGTTTTTGGTTTTTGTGATTAAATCTTCAAAATATAAAGCAAAATATTTTTCGCTTGCAATTATGGTAGCATCATAATCGCTTAGGCCGTATTCAGTTATAAATTTTTGGTGTAAGTCCCAATGCATGGGCGGCATTTGCGCCTTAATGCTATTAATATAATCTTGAGTTAAAACCACAGGTGGTAAATCAGGCTCAGGAAAATAGCGGTAATCATTAGCTTCTTCCTTGCTTCGTTGGGTGTGTGTAGTTCCGTTTCCGGCATCAAAACCACGGGTATCGGGCTGTATGGCAATGCCATTTTCTACATCTTCAATTTGCCTTTTTATTTCATACTCTAAAGCACGTTTTACATTGCTTATAGAGTTCATGTTTTTCACTTCAACTTTGGTTCCAAATTGCTCCTGACCCACGGGCCTAACCGATACGTTTGCATCGCAACGCAGTGAGCCTTCTTCCATATTGCCATCGCAAATTTCGAGATACCTTACAATTTTTCTAATTTCAGTAAGGTAGTTATAGGCTTCTTGCGGGTGTCTAAAATCTGGCTCTGTAACAATTTCGATGAGCGGAATACCTGCACGGTTAAGGTCAACTAAAGTGTTAAAAGGATCAATATCGTGCTGTGATTTGCCAGAATCTTCTTCGCAATGTATACGGGTAATTCCTATGTTTTTATCCTTGCCGTTTTCATCTTTTATTAAAATTTGACCATCAGTACAAAGGGGAGTTTTATCTTGAGTGATTTGATATCCTTTGGGTAAATCGGCGTAAAAGTAATTTTTACGGCTAAAAATGGTTTCGCGATGAATATTGCACTTAAGGGCTAAACCCATTTTTATACCCAATTCAAAATGCGCTTTATTGGGTTTGGGCAATGCTCCTGGGTGTCCGAGGGTAACCGTGCTTACATGCGAGTTTGGTGCACCACCATACTCATTTATATCGTTAGAGTAGGCCTTGCTTTTGGTAAGCAATTGCGCGTGCACTTCTAAACCAATTACTGCTTCGTACTTACTGTATATATCTTCCATTATTATGCTAAAAGGCTTAACCGCAAAGCTAAAGTATTAGTTTAATGCAAGCGACAATTGATAAAACACTTGGACTGGTAAAAAACAAAAAAGCGAGATACATGATGTAATCTCGCTTTTATGGTGTTTGTGGTGTGGTGTTGGTGTTTTATCAAAAATCAATTAGTCTTAAACCAACCTGAAAAGTGTACATCTCAGGTCCTGAATCTTTTTCGAAAAATTGAGTAAGTGGATAATTGGCAAAAAGTGTTAGGTTTTTGTAACCTACACGTGCAATGGCATCAGCTCGCCAAGGATTTATGTTGTAATGACCGCGTACGTTGGTTTTATATTTTTCGCCATCAATTTCATATTTCTGCTTGGTTTTGCCTAAAAGTTTAAAACCTCCTTGTACCCCAAATCCAATGTGAAAACTTTTGTCTTCTTCAAGGTTTGTATTAAGTTCAAACATTAAGGGAATTGTTAGGTAGGTTACATTTAGTTTGTTTTTATTAAAAGCAACACCATTATCGAGCCCGGCCCAAGTAGAATCTTCGTTAAAGCTTAATGATGTATTGCCTTTAAAACTAAATGAATTGAAATTGAAGCCTAAACCGGTTACTAAGCCACCGTAGCCGCCAAATAGTGGTAGTTTTTCTTCGGCAATGTTTAGGTTAATAAAAATGCTATTTGAGTAATCAAGGTCAAAGGCAGGGTTTGCCAAATCAAAGCTTTGATCTTTATTCATCCATCCGTTTACGCCAGCTTCAAAACCCGCCCAGTGTGCTATGCTTTTATCGGGGTTACTGCATTCAAAATCGTCATCATCGTCATCGTATTCAAAATCATCGTCGTTGTCAATAATATCAATTTCAATGTCTTCTACTTCTTCAAGCTTGCCTATCATTTTTTCAACTTCACGCTCTACTTTGCTTTCTATTTTTGTTTCAAGGTTAATAATGCGCTCCTCTTCTTCAAGCATTGTATCTCTTAGGTCAATATCAATTTCATCAATTTTTATTGAGTCGAGCATTTTGTCAATATTAATCTCTTTGTTTTGGCCTGTGTTGCCAATTATTACAATAGATTTTCCTCCTATAATAATTTTGGTTGTGTCTTGGGCTTTAAGCGTAAAAACAGCGAAAACAGTTAAAAGTAAAAATGTTATTCTTTTCATGGTTTTCTTTTTTTAGTGGTGAATTTTAAAAAGGGTGGTTGTGGTTTGTTGTGTTTGGTAGTAATACGGGCGTGCAACCAATTAGTTACAGTGCAAGTTGATTTTTTTTCAATTCAATTACAAATACTCATTTTTAAGCTAAATGGATGGATAATTTTGGCTCAAAAACGTGACTTTTTAATTCAATGTAGACTATAGGTTCTGCAAATTGTATTCTGATATTTTTATTGATGAACACTTTATTTAAGCTAATGGTCATTTATTAGCTTAAATAAAAGAAGGGGTGGGGGATTGTGCTTCAATTCAATTCGATTGAACACATTGCATCGGTTTTGATCAGTAGTGAGCGCGTTTAATTGCTAATACCAAAAAAAATTGAAGATTAAACTGTTCTACACATAAATTCAAAAAGTTTAAATATTTTGGTACAACCACGGTTACTCCTACTGTTTAATAATTGAAATATTATGAGTGGGTTTAGATGTAATACTTTTAACCTGAGTTCAATTCAAAAATCAATGCATTAACGCGGTAAGAGTTCTTCTTTTATTGATAGCTGCTACTTTTTTTAAGCTAAAACGTTTAAAAAAAAACACTAACAGCGTTCTTGCACAAAAAGAATTTTTGAAAAGTAAAAATAGATGTTATGTAGCCTGTTCTATTAATCGAACTCAGATTATTAATGGCGTACATATACCTACGTTTTGTGCAATCATTTAAGGTTTTACACGAGCAGAAAAGGTTAAAAAAAAAAGAGTGAGCTGAAAATAGAAGATGAATAGCCTAAAGCCGCTGTATTAAATAATTCGCCTTGTTGTTACCTTATATTATTTGTAAAATAGAATGCACCAAAAGGAATTAAATTAAGTTGTAAGCGCGTATTTAAAGCAACAGGTGCAAAATGATAAATGTTACGTTAAGGCTTGGTGAGTGAACGTGTAAAACCTACTTTACCAATATGAAAATCGTATTCAATCTGATTGTTTTGAGACTTATCTTGAAATGATATTAATTGATTATTCGACAATTTATTAATTCCAACTGCAAAGGCATGTGCTACATCATTTTCTCTTATACGGCCATCAGTTGCGTTTTCAGAACCCAGCACTCTTTGGTTAAACTTAACACCAGCATATTGCCAAAGTGTAAGTTCTTTAGCCTGGCTAAAGTTTTTTAAAGCTTGAGGCTGTGTATTGCTAATTATTGGTTGGTTTACTTGGGCAATAGTTTGGGTGGTGGGGTTGCTTGTAAAA
>JBMYOR010000308.1:0-4313 GCA_049599535.1 Bacteroidia bacterium
GGCACAAAGGCATCATCTGAACTAATTAAAGCTCTTCATTCAATAGATAAATCGAAAGAGAGCTTCGATCTTGTAGTTTTGACAAGGGGCGGTGGATCCATTGAAGATTTATGGTCTTTCCGCCTAAAAAAGTGAGCGAAATACACGGTGAGTCGTTTAAAAAAAATGCGTGAAGCATGTATTTTTTTTCTCGAATCGAAAATTATCACTCATAATAGCCAAAGAAACTAATATGAGATTTTACCTCATTGAAAAGGCGCATTTATAATCTACTACTTAAGTAAAAGCATTTTAAAGAAAAAATGGTACTAATTATCAAATCCAAGTAAATGCATCAAACACAAGTTTATTAAAGCCATTTTGATGGAGTAACGTGTTAAAAGCGAAAATCAGTACCCCTAAATATAAGAGGCCCAAGCCAGTTTGGTAACTAACTCAGGCCATCTTACGAACAAATATTTGGGCTGTGTTTCTTATTTAAGGATTGTAAACTTCACCTTCAGGTGCTTTACCTCCTTCTACATTAGTATTACGCATGGTTTCTACATACGATGCTACTTTATGAACTTCTTCACTTAGGAGTATTTCTCCCCAGGCTGCCATTCCTTTACCATCTACACCTTCGTAAATAGTTTCGTAAATGCTGCCAAAATCACCACCATGTATCCATTGGTTATCAGTTAAATTAGGGCCCACACTGCCACCACCATTTTCAAGGTGACATGCTGCACAATTTGCCTTAAAAATTGATGCTCCGGTTTCAATATCGGCAGAGGCCGAAAGTGGCTCTAAGGATGCATAGTCAATTGTAATTTCAGGCATGTCAGCTTCGGCTTCGGCCACTGCTGCTTCGTATTCGCCTACCTGTAGGTGGCCAATTCCAAGCACGTGGTAATACATAATGTAAACAAAACCAAAAGCAATTGGTAAAAAGAACAACCAATTAAACCATGCGGGTGGATTGTTGTCAAGCTCTACAATTCCATCATAGTTATGGCCTTCAATTGGGGCATCTAATGGCTTGTCTTTTTCGGGCTTTACAAAAATTTCCCACCAAGTAGATTTTTCGTGGTAAACTGCAGCCTTCTCTTTGGCTTCTTTTGCGCGTTGCTTCTCATTATACTGATTTAATCGTTGTTGAATCATAATGAGTTGAGCAATAATTATAAGTATTAATGCCACTAAACTTACTAGAAACCAACTCCAGCTATCGCCCATTTTGGGTGAGTTTGCTCTTGCACCATCACTTGTATATGGGTTTACATAATCGGCCAATAAAGGAATATTAAAGCCTAATTCTATTTGATCAAAAGACAAGTTTACCACCGAGCCCTTTGCTTGATTTGTGTTTATGATTAATGCCAATGCAATAAAAGCGGTAAATGCAAAGGCTTTTATATACTTATTCATCGCTATCGTTGTTTGTGTTGTTAAAAGGTAGTGAACCTAGAGCGTCGGCTTCTTCTTTTTTAATTGTAATAGTATGCACTATAATTAAAGTGAACATTACAAAAAATAGAACAAGTGAGATGATTGGAAAAATTCCTACACCTTCAATATTTCGCATTATTTCTTTTGCTATCATCTTATTCTAATTATTAGCTACGTCTTTGTTCAAATCGGTTCCGAGCCTTTGCAAGTATGCAATTAGTGCAATAATTTCTTTATTAGCATCGGCACTTGCAACACCACTTGCTTTAAGATCAGCCGCCACTTCATTAGCTTGCTTTTGCAAATCAGCCATGGCTTCATCTTCATAACCTTTAGGATAAGGCACACCTAAGGTTCGCAATGCACTTATTTTTCGTGTTAATAAATCAGTATCTAAATCATTATCAAACAACCAAGTGTAAGCAGGCATAATTGAATTGCTCTCTATACTTTGTGGGTTATAAAGGTGCTCGTAATGCCATTGGTTACTTTTCTTTAATATACCAACTCCTTCTCGGGCCAAATCAGGACCTGTTCGTTTTGAACCCCATAAAAATGGGTGATCATATACAAACTCACCTGGTTTTGAATACTCTCCGTATCTAACAGTTTCGTGCCTAATAGGTCTTACCAATTGCGAGTGACATGATACACAACCTTCTCTTATATATAAATCTCTACCTTCAAGCTCAAGCGGTGTATATGGCTGTACACTAGCAATAGTTGGCACATTACTTTCAATTAAAAATGTAGGTATTAACTCAATTGCAGTACCAATTAATATAGCTATTGCGGCTCCTAAGGTTAGCATTAGTGGTTTTCTCTCAATAACCCTATGGCGTAAGTAACCTGATAATGAATGAGATTCTTTGTAACCTTTTGATAATGCAGGTGCTTCTGCTTCTTCGTTATCAAGGGCAGGTGCTGCCACTAAAGTTTTAATTATGTTATATACGAATAAGAAAAATCCTAACAAGTAAATTGTTCCACCTAGTGCTCTTACAAAATACATTGGCACAATTGCAGTAACAGTTGCTAAAAATTGATGCGTTAGTTTACCTTCTTCGTTAAACAATTGCCACATTAAACCTTGAGTAGTACCAGCCCAATACATTGAAACTGACCATAATATCATACCTAAAGTTGCAATCCAAAAGTGAACGTTTGCCAATTTCATTGAGAAAAGCTTGCCATTTTTATTCAATCTTGGTGCCATCCAATAAGCCATACCAAATAACATCATACCATTCCAGCCCAAAGTACCAATGTGCACGTGTGCAGGAATCCAATCGGTAAAGTGGGTAAACCAGTTTACTGTTTTAAGTGAATGCATTGGCCCTTCAAAAGTGGCCATACCGTATGCTGTTAAGGCAACAACAAAGAATTTTAGAATTGGATTTTCTCTTACCTTATCCCAAGCTCCACGAAGAGTTAGGAGCCCATTAATCATACCACCCCATGATGGTGCAATTAGCATAAGAGAAAATATGGTACCTAAAGTTTGTGCCCAATCAGGAGTTGCTGAATACAACAAATGGTGAGGCCCAGCCCAGATGTAAATAAAAATCAATGCCCAAAAGTGAACAATTGACAATCTATATGAATATACCGGTCGATTTGCTGCCCGCGGTACGAAATAATACATTAGACCCAGAAATGGAGTGGTTAGGAAAAATGCCACTGCATTATGGCCATACCACCATTGTACCATAGCATCTTGCGCGCCAGCATACCATGAATATGATTTCATGAATGACACAGGCAATTCAAAGCTATTTACAATGTGAAGTATTGCTACTGTAACAAATGTGGCTATGTAAAACCATATCGCTACATAAAGGTGCCTTTCGCGCCTTTTAATCAAAGTACCAATCATGTTAATACCAAAAACAACCCAAATTAGGGCAATTAAGATATCAATCCACCATTCTAACTCGGCATACTCTTTTGATGTAGATATACCCATAAAAAGTGTGGCAGCTGCACAAACAATAATGAATTGCCATCCGTAAAAATGAACTTTACCTAGCATATCACTAAACATACGTGCCTTTACCAATCGCTGTACAGAGTAATAAACCCCTGTAAATACACCATTACCTACAAAGGCAAAAATGATTGCATTGGTATGAATAGGTCTGAGCCTACCAAAAGCCAAAAAGCTAAAGTTTAGGTACTCGTTAAAAAAATTGGGGAATGCCAGTTGAAAGGCAATGATTACACCTACAAGTAGACCAACAACCCCCCAAAGCATTGTTGCTCCTAAAAACATCCGCACTATGCGGTTGTCGTAGGCAAAACGTTCCATTTGTTCGCTCATTTTTTATTGTTATTAGTTGAGTGCAAAGTTTTTTTATCATCAAAAAGCATACGTACGGCCGGGCCGTCGGTATCTTCAAACTGCCCGCTTTTTACACTCCATATAAAGCCAAATAAAAACACCAAGGCTATTATAAAGCTAAAGGCAATAGTCATAAATAATACGCTCATGCTAATTTGTATTTTTTAGCGGTTAAAGAAGTGACTACGGTAGTAAATATTACTACTGTAATAGAGCTTAATGGCATTAAAATGGCCGAAACAACTGGGCTTAGCACACCCTGTACGGCAAAAGATAAACCAATTAAATTGTATGCAAATGAAATGGCAAAAGCGGCATAAATTATGTTTTGTGTGCTTTTGGCAAATTTTAAAATCTTTGAAAAATCGGATAAAATATCTCCCTTGGCAATAGCATCGCTAGCTGGGGTAAAATTATTTACATTGTCAGTGATACTAATACCAATATCTGCTGCCATTAGAGCCCCGGCATCATTTAATCCATCACCAACCATTGCAACTTTGACCCCTGATACTTTTAGTTCTTTAACAAAATCCTTTTT
>JBMYOR010000309.1:0-4299 GCA_049599535.1 Bacteroidia bacterium
AATCAAGCTTTACCCAACAAACTCTTATACAGGTTTAAAAACTAGGTGCATAGGGAATGCCGAGTATGCTTAAATCAATACTAAAAAACACAAGCTACAAGGAAACTACCAAGATCATCTTTATTATCCTGGTAGTTGAGATAGGTGTGGTAGTGGGGTTGGCTTTTACTCTGTTTCACTTTGCATAAACATGTAAGTAAAACTTAGATAAGTAACTGAAATAAGACCTGCAATTATTGCGCTGAAACCCAGCACTGAAGAAATAAGGAGATTTACACCAGGGGCAGTTTTAGACATTGTTTCAAATCCAAAACTTGCATAAAGTAGCAATAGTATGGTTGGTACAAAACCTGCTGCAAATGCTATTTTATTGTTCTTATTCCAAAAGATAGAATTGATGTTTTTAGCGGTTTTCATGTCGTTAAATTTTAATGGGTTAATAAGCACTGTAATGTGCTTCAGATAATCATCTTATAATTAATAGCCTGATGATTAACTAAATCCTTGTTTTTATAACTACAAAATTATATTTATGTTTAGTTCATATGCAAACATTTTTACTCTTATGCTAGTATGCTAACTCTTTGTTTATCAATTAAAAGTATGATTTTATTAGGGTCAATAGTACTATAATAGGTTTAGACAGAGATACGGTCAATTTTTTGCCGGCTTTTAGGGTTAAAAATACTATAATAAAAAATTGTTAACTCAATTATAAATTTTGAAAATGGCATGCTATGGTGTCTTTTTATAAGTAATAGGGGGCTCTGAATTATTACCACAAGCAGCGCTATGGACTGAAGTCCATCGTTCCAGATCAAATACGAGCGATTTCAATCGCTCGTATGTGTAGTTTTATAGGTTTTTTTGGTTTAGTGGCAAGGTTACCGATACCCCATATAAGTAAATAGTCTACCTATATTTATTATACGCCATTAAGTCTGCTCAGAATTACTTAAGAAGGCCAAATAGTAATGGAGCATAATGTATTTGCTGCGTTTAGAAAATCTGATATTTAACGTATCCTCTAAAATTAACTGAATGTTCGGCATTGGTGGTTAGGTTAGAACGATTTCTGTAATAGTTGAAGCCACCATACAAGCTGTATGAAATCCTGCGGTTTACAAAATATACCAAGTTAATATTAGCATTTGAGTTAAGGCTTCTGTCATCGCCATTTATGCCAAAATTATTATTTGTGTTTATCGATAAAGAAGTACGAGTACTCGGAAACCAATTGAACGAATAACTGAAAAAGGTATTCGCCCTATCACCTTTAAATTCATGTCGCCTAAATAACTCGCCGTTAGCCTGAGTATACCAATCTATAAAACCACTACCATAAGATATACCACTCATAAATCGATGATGTATATGTATATTTTGTGGTAGATGATACTCATACCTTAATTGAAAATTATAAGTGATGTTACGACTTTTTGATTTATAGCTTATTGTGTCAAAAATGGTGGTTCCGTTTTCAAAATCTGTATTTGTGTTCGCCATAAATTCTAGCCTTGAACCCGAAAACACATTTCGCTGTGGGGCAAAGTAATATTGATCATTTATGGTAGTGTAAAATTCAAGCTCGTTAAAATCAACGCCATTTTTTATCATGATTGAGTCAATGGCTTTTACCCTGCGAATATTGAAAAAGCGATTCTCAAAATATCTGCTTCTATCTTCAACGGCCATTGTTCTTGCCATTTCGAGTAGGATATCTTCTGGTAGATTTTGATCAATAGCGCCTGATTTAACCAAGTTTCTATTCATAAAAGCGGCTCGCAATGCCCAGTCAAGTGGTTCAAGCCTGCCCTTACCAAATGAGAAGGTACTTGAGTTTCTAAATGCACGTTCTCTTATTAATCGTTCTTCATTATCTGCATCAACAGATGCAAAATTTGCTCGATAATTAAAGTTTGTTCTTAATCTAATAAAATAGTATTGCGGCGTATAGCGTGTTTGATCAAAGCTAAACCCAAGGCTAGAGATATTATTATAAGCTATATTGTTAGATCTTCTGTTTCCATAAACCCCAGTATTTAGGTGAGCGCCATAAAAAGTTTGCTTGTATCTAAGATTATTATATCCGTTGTATTGTGCTGAGATAGGGAACTCTAAATCCATTCTTGAAGAATCCCAGCGGTAGTTGAAATTGCTCGAAAATGTTAATTGCCTTAGTTTTACATCAGGCAATACTAAGTTTTTTAATGTTTCTATTTGGGCAAAGCTGTTAGTGGCAATAAATAGGAGTAGGTAGGGTATTACTTTTTTCATGTTTAGTTTTTAGGCTACAGCTATTGTCAAAGGTAATGCCCGTTAACACTTTGTTTGATTTAAGCCTTATAGCGCCTAATCACATTAGATAATGTTATGCATTATTGTGAACAGATGCCTTTTGGATGCGACAAAAGATCGTTTTCAAAAGATGGTTTTTCAAATTAAACCAAAAGCTCCTTTATTCACTTTACCTTAAGCTCACTAAGTACACTGCTCAAATGGATTTTTACCGTATTTATGCCAATATTGAGTTCGCTTGATACTCTTTACTTGATATGACATTCTCTAATATTTGGTGTGTCTTTTTCTCTTTAACACATAGATAATCATAAGCGGCACTTCGTATTGTTTTCCATTGTATTTTCATATTACCAGCTATATGAATACAGTTTTAATGAAATTAAATTTTTTAGATTAGGCTTACAATAGCGCTTGCTTGGCACACCGTTACTTAAAATTTGGGATGCCATGTAGTAATTGATGCTTCGGAAATGAAGTTTATTATTCTTGATAATACCTATTCTCTTGCTAAAATCAGCTTTCTCATCCCTATTTCAGGAACACTAAATACCAAGGCTCCGTAAGGCAATTCCAATTCTGATAAGTTGATTCGACTTTGTTCAACGGGTATGATGCCAATATGCTTTCCGCTCAAGTCATGAATTTGCACAAAAGTGCCATCGGGCATGTCGGTTCTTAATATGCCATTGGCTGTGCAGGGATTTGGAAAAAGTCCAAAGCTTTTTGTTTCTGCATGTGGTGTAAATAAAATTTCATCGTTTTCTAATAAAACGCCCCAAGCACCACAGGCAAATAAGCTTTTACCATTACTGGTTAAAAATTGCATGTTTTGCTCAGTAGTGTATTGGTGGGTCCAAGTTTCGCCGCCGTCAATGGTGCGGTAAATATGTCCTTTTTGAGTTATCGCATGTCCAATTCGCGTAGTATTGAAATACATGTCTTCCATTTGGTCGTTACTGTCTAACACAAATTCAATTAAAAGGGTATCCCAACTTTTACCATGATCATAAGTTTTGAAAATGCGTTGCCCTTTTTCCCAATGCGTTTGCGCCAATGCGAATATGGTGGTAGAGTCTAAGTATTGCGCACGCTTAATGGTGGTATAGTTTCGCTCAAATGTTATAGTGTCCCAGTTGGCGCCGGCATCATCAGTTATGTATAAAATTCCTTTATAAAAGAAAGTGCCATCCCAAGCCACCGCAATGCCACGTTTATTATTAAAAAGACAAACATCGTTTATGCTATGAAAACGTGCTAAAGTATCCATGTGCCAGGTGTCGCCGCCATCAGTGGTACTATAAAGCCCATTACCTACACCAACCCAGCCCGTTTTGTCATCAACAAATTGCACACCCGAAAAGCCCATGCCAACAGGAATGCCACTAGGGCCAACGGAGCTCCAAGATTTACCGCCATCAGTGGTTTTTAAAACTATAGAAGTTAGTTCTGAAGTGGCAATTCTTACGGTAACAAAACCTGTATTTTCATCCACGAAGTCAATGTCTTGAATGGTGAAGTTTTTACCGCTAAGCCAATCAATTCCAATTGAATCCCAGCTTGCGCCGCCATTATTGGTGCTAAAAACAGCTGTATTGCTACGATTAAGCGCGGCCAAGGCAAATCCTGTTTCTTCACTAACGAAGTCAATTTTATGAAAAGCTCCATTATTAATAGGTGCAAGATCGTTCCATTGTGCCAAAGCATTAGTGCCGGGTAATAGCAGCAGAAAGAGTGTAAGTGTTCTAAGGGTGGTTTGTTGGTAGTTCATTGGTGCGTTTTGATTAAATCGAAGATAGGGGCGCAGTTATAGTGAAAGACAACTCTCTGTTGCTAATAAACCTTTAATTATGGGTTGTTAAGAAAGATGCTAGTAGTAGAAACTATCCAATCACCAAACGCTTTACCATTATTGGCCATGATAGATGCAAAGTTTGATGCTGTTGGTTTACCTATTCTTACAGCAAACCACTCATCAGTATTTTGTTCTATATCATAAAA
>JBMYOR010000310.1:0-4298 GCA_049599535.1 Bacteroidia bacterium
AGCAGCCAACTGAGCTGCTGACAGTTGGCCAAATATATAATGCTGAATTACGCTTTTATCCAGGTGTAGGCAATCAAAGAGCAATTTTTAAAAACAAACAAGCTATTGAAGTTTCGCCCAAATTAATTCCTGAGATTGAAACAATTGACACCTTATATAATCATTTAGTTGAATTAAAGTCAGTAAATCCACTTATTGAAAATACCTGTATACTCATTGGAAACGTGAAAATTGCAATTGATAATAGCAAAACACACTTAGTTGATCAAAACCTGAATGCCATTGAAATTTATAATAACGAAACCCAAATCTGGCAATTACTTGCTGTAAGTGGTGGCCAACCTTTTAATGCTTTTTTGCTAAAGCAAAGCAATCAGTATTTTGTTGAGTCAATAAGCATAAACCAACAATTATTTTGCTTATGAGTTTTCAAAAAGAAATTATAAAAACAGCCATTTTAGGTACATCTAAATACACCCCAAAAACAAACGGAAGTGTTTTAACTGCTGAAATTGAGCAGATAAAAATTAATACGAAAGACCAAGATGAAGCCTTATTAAAAGCTAGTTTTTTAGCATTAAATTACTTTGAAGCCGGAGCTCAATTCAAAACCATTAAAAGCGAAAATTCAACTGCCCCAGCCGAAGATCAAGCTTACGCTCCATTGCGATTTCAACGCGCTTTTGAATCTGCTCTTAATAAAGGTAATGCTCGTTTAATTGATTTTGCAGTACAGCAGCTTTATTCAAAATCATTAATTATATCAGCGCAAATTGTGCCAAGTTTATTAGACTTTATGGTTAAAAATAAAGCATTGGCAAAACCTGTTTTTCTTAAATGCCTTGGTTTACGTGCACAATGGTTGGCCCAATACAATGTAAAATGGCAAAAACTTTATAGCCATTATAATGATTCTGAAGATTGGGAGTTAATGGATTTTGAAAGCAGAAAGCAGTATTTATGGGATTTGAGAAAATCTGAACCAGCAAAAGTGAGTCAACTGCTCTCAGCTACAATTCAACAAGAAAATGCCAATAACCGCTATATTCTACTCGAAATTTTAGAAGAAAATCTAGGTATTTATGATCAGGAGTTTTTATTGACTTTACTAAAAGATAAGAGTAAAAAGGTTCAATCAAAAGTTTGTAGTTTATTACAAAAAATACAAGGAAGCATTGTAAACCAAGCATATACCGAACATTTTTTAAACGCAATAAATATTAAGAGCGAGCAATTAAACCACAAAAGCAATCCCCACACATTACATGTAAACGAACAAAAACCATCTAACGTATTATTTGATTTTGGATTAGAGCCCATTAGCTCAAAAAAAGGGTTTTCCGATCATTTATTTTGGATGGCTCAATGCATGGCTGTTGTAAACCCTAATGCCATTACAAAAAAGTATTTATTATCAAAACAAGATATTTTTAAACTTTTTATAGATAATAGTAATTACGACTTGCTACTCCCCTACCTTATTAAATGGGCATTTAATTTTAATAATGCTCTTTTAGCCAATATGATTATTAATAAGTCAGGTTTAATAGAGTTAAAACTGTTAGACATTTTACCAGAAAACCAACGAGAGAATATTATTATTAACTACCTGCAGAAAAAAGTTTCAGACAAATCTAATAGTGAGCCGGGGCTTGTTCTAAATCACCTAATTCAACTAAATAAACCTATTAATTATAACGTTACTGTGTATATTGTTAGAGCCCTAAAAGTAGCGCCCTACTTAATAACAGCAGATCAATATAAACAACTAGCTTACTTGATTCCGATTAGTCACAAAAACAATTTGCAAGATTTGGCCCACCGCATTGGAGATGGCCACTTTGAACTAAGATTTTTAAAAAACCAACTATTTGAAATGCTTTACATTTTAGAACAAATGGAGCGACTAACAATAACTTAAACTTATGGCAGAAAATATTTTAAGACAAGCGGCCGAACAACAATTTGCACATGAAATTGAAGCCATTAAGGCGGTAGATTCAAATAAAAAGCCGCAAAATTGGCTATTATCGCCTCAGGCGGTAGTTACTTATTTAATGGGTGGTACACTAAGCAACGGCGTAAATATTACCCCAAAATACATTGGTAATAAAAGGCTAATTGAAATAGCTGTAGCCACCTTAACTACCGATAGAGCACTTTTACTTTATGGATTGCCCGGAACTGCTAAATCTTGGGTTTCAGAACATTTGGCGGCGGCAATTTCAGGCGACTCAAATATGATAATACAAGGTACCGCTGGCACCAGCGAAGAAGCGATTCGCTACGGATGGAATTACGCTTTGCTATTGGCCAAAGGGCCCGTACCCGAAGCCGTAGTTGAAACCCCAATGATTAAAGGGATGAAAGCTGGTAAAATAGTACGAGTTGAAGAGCTTACTAGAATTGGTGCCGATGTACAAGACACTTTAATAACCGTGCTTTCTGAAAAAATGATGCCTATTCCTGAGCTAAACACACAAATTCAGGCTATAAGTGGTTTTAATGTAATTGCAACCGCTAATAATAGAGATAAAGGCGTAAATGAACTATCTAGCGCCCTAAAAAGGCGTTTTAATACAGTGATTTTACCTGTACCCGCTACAATTACTGAAGAAGTAGAAATTGTACGCCAAAGGGTTAGCAGCTTTAGTAAAGCCATTGAAATGCCCATAGAAAAACCCATTCTTGAAGAAATAGAACGTGTAGTGACCATTTTTAGAGAACTGAGAAATGGGGTTTCAGAAGATGGTAAAACCAAATTAAAATCACCGAGTGGTACTTTAAGCACTGCAGAAGCTATATCGGTAATGAACAGTGGTTTGGCCTTAAGCTATCATTTTGGCGATGGCAGCATAAAGGCTGAAGATTTAGCAAGCGGTGTTTTGGGTGCGGTGGTAAAAGACCCCGTTCAAGATAAAGTGGTTTTTCAAGAGTATATGGAAACCGTAATTAAACAACGCAACGGTTGGAAAGATATTTACCGCTCTTGCAGAGATTTAATTTAAACAAATGCACGTAAAAAGTTATAAAGTTATTATTACTAAAATCACTCAATAATGGCAATTCACTTATTAGGAATTCGCCATCATGGCCCGGGTTCGGCACGCCAATTAGTGCACAAACTAAATACCCTACAGCCCGATGTATTATTAATCGAAGGCCCACCTGAAGCCGAAACTATGTTACAATGGGTTCAACATAGCCAAATGAATCCGCCTGTGGCTTTATTGGCTTATGATCCCAAAACACCTCAAAATGCCACTTTTTATCCTTTTACTAATTTTTCGCCTGAGTGGCAAGCAATTTTATATGGGCTAAAAAATAATATCCCTATTAGGTTTATTGATATGCCTTTGGCTCATAAATTAGCTGACAACTACCAACAAAACGCACCTGCAGATGCTCAAGATTATGCAAATAAAACTCCAATGCAGCATCTGGCCAATGCAGCAGGTTTCGAAAATGAAGAAGATTGGTGGGAACAACATTTTGAGCTCAGTAGCAAAAGCCCTGATCATTTTAAAGCCATTGAGCACGCCTTTACAAGTATTAGAGAAACACTCGATTTAAAAGAAAGCCTTAGCGAACAGCAACGTGAAGCTTTTATGCGAAAAGCCATTAGGCAGGCCGAAAAAGACATGTTTAATGAAGTGGCTGTGATTTGTGGCGCCTATCATGTGCCCGCTTTAAAACAAAAAGTAACCCTTAAGCATGACAATGAGCTTACCAAAAAACTAAAGAAAACAAAGGTTGAATGTACTTGGATACCTTGGACCAATGATCGATTAGGCTATCACAACGGTTATGGTGCGGGGGTAGTTTCGCCAGGTTATTATGAAAATTGCTGGCAAAACCCTGATGATGATGGCACCCTTTGGCTTAGTAAAACAGCATCAACTTTTAGAAAACATCAAATAGACATTGCATCATCTCATGTAATTGAAAGTGTGCGATTGGCACAAACCTTGGCCGCTTTGAGAAATAAAACTAAGCCCAGCCTACATGAGCTAAATGAAGCTACGCAAACCGTAATGTGCATGGGAGATGATATGCCAATGCGGTTGGTATGGCGAGATTTAATTGTAGGTAACAAATATGGCCAAGTACCGCCTGATGCACCTCAAGTACCTATTCAAAAAGATTTAGAGCTTAAAGCCAAAAAACTACGTATAAAAATCACTGAAGAGCCTAAAACAGTAAATCTTGATCTTAGAGATGAAAAACATAGGGCTAAAAGTATTTTGTTGCACCAAGTAGCGGTTTTGGATATTGATTGGGGTAGTCAAAACTTTGTA
>JBMYOR010000311.1:0-233 GCA_049599535.1 Bacteroidia bacterium
TCTGAAACGCTTAAAACTTTTAAAGACCTTGAAGTTGTAATTGACAGAATTGCCGTAAAAAAAGGGAAAAAAGAAAACGAAGAAAGAATAGCAGACTCAGTTCAAACTGCCTTTTTTGAAGGTGGAGGCAACTGTAAAGTAAAGGTTTTTAATAAAGATAAATCTACTGTTGATTTAAATTTTAGTAACCGATACGAACTTGACGGGATGCTATTTGAAGAGCCATCCGTTAA
>JBMYOR010000311.1:243-4292 GCA_049599535.1 Bacteroidia bacterium
TTTACATTTAATAATCCCTACGGTGCCTGCAAAACATGCGAAGGTTTTGGAACCGTGATTGGAGTTGATGAAGATAAAGTAGTACCTGATAAATCTTTATCAGTTTACGATAATGCCATAGCCTGCTGGAAAGGCGAAAAAATGAGCGAGTGGAAGGATTGGTTTATAAAGGAGTCTCAATCTTACGGTTTTCCGATTCACAGGCCATACATTGAACTCACCGACGATGAAAAAGATCTACTTTGGAATGGCCGCGGAAAGCTTGAAGGCATTAATCAGTTTTTTGAATACTTACAGTCAAAAGCATATAAAATTCAATACCGCGTATTAATTTCAAGGTACAAGGGCAAAACCCATTGCCCCGATTGCCGCGGAACCCGATTGCGCAAAGATGCCAATTACATTAAAGTGGGTGGTAAAACCATTACCGATATGGTGCTAATGCCTATTGATGAGCTTTCAGATTTTATTCAAAATATTGAACTTGATGAGTACCAAAAAGAAGTATCTAAACGCATTTTAGTTGAAGTTGAGAATCGCCTTAAATTTTTAGTTCACGTAGGTTTAGGCTACCTAAGCCTAAACAGAGATGCTAGAACCCTTTCTGGTGGTGAGTCGCAACGAATTCAACTGGTAACATCGCTAGGCAGCAACCTTACTGGTTCAATGTATATATTAGATGAACCTTCAATTGGTTTACACTCAAAAGATACCGAAAAGCTTATTGCAGTACTCAAAGATTTGCGTGATCTTAAAAATACTGTAATAGTAGTTGAGCACGATGAAGACATAATTAAAGAAGCCGATTATGTAATTGATATTGGCCCCTTAGCAGGAAATAATGGTGGAGAAGTAGTTTTTGCCGGCTACAAACATGAATTTGATATTGATGCCCCAACCCTAACCGCTAGGTATATGCGCGGCGATTTAAAAATCGAAATCCCAAAACCAAAAGCAAAGCCAAAATACTCTATACAAATAAAGCAAGCTTACAAACACAACCTTAAGCGGGTTGATGTTGATTTACAACTTTTTAGAATGAACGTGATTACCGGAGTAAGTGGCTCTGGTAAATCTACCTTGGTGCGAGAAGTGCTTTACCCTAGCCTACAAAACAAAATTCGAAATGCCAGGGGCGAAGCCAAAAACTGCATGGCCATTGAAGGCCACTTTAGCAAAATAAAGGCCGTTGAGTATATTGATCAAAACCCTATAGGGCGCTCATCGAGAAGTAATCCCGTAACTTATATTAAAGCTTATGATGCCATAAGGGGCCTTTTCTCTGGTTTGCAACTTTCGAAACAGCGTGGCTATACACCCGCATTTTTCTCATTTAACGTAGATGGCGGCAGATGCGAAAGCTGCAAAGGCGATGGATTTTTAACTGTTGAAATGCAGTTTATGGCCGATTTACATTTAGAATGTGACGAATGCAAAGGCACTCGCTTTAAACGCGAAATGCTTGATGTGCAATACAAAGAAAAAAGTATTGCCGATGTACTGAGCATGACTGTTGATGAAGCACTTGATTTTTTTGACGGCCATAAAGATATTACCAAAAGGTTACAAATTTTGCAAGATGTTGGTCTTGGCTACCTTGGCCTAGGGCAAAGTTCAAATACGCTATCGGGCGGCGAAGCACAACGTATTAAGTTGGCCTACTTTTTAGCTGAAGGTAGCCGCAACGATTCAATGCTTTTCATTTTTGATGAGCCCACTACAGGTTTGCATTTTCATGATATTAAATTTCTACTAGCCGCTTTTGAAAAACTAATAGAGCAAGGACACACCTTATTGGTAATTGAACATAACCTTGAAGTAATTAAATGTGCTGATTGGCTTATTGACCTTGGTCCAGAAGGTGGTAAAAATGGTGGTAATCTTGTTTTTCAGGGTCCGCCCCAAGACATTATCAACGTGAAAGAAAGCTTTACTTCAAAATATTTGAAGGATAAATTTTAATAACCGTATCTCATTAGACTCTACTCTCATAATTACAAACCGTAGCTAATGCTTTAAAAACAACAGAAGTAAATATGACGATAATTCGTTAGCTGACAAAAATTAGAAAGGGGCTTTTTTAGGATACTAATTACAGTCAAATATTTGTCATTTTGTTTGAATAAGCCATTTAGCTCTATTGCCCTGAATTTGGTAGCTTTTGTAGGTGTTTACTTTTAGTATTTGGTACAATAGTGTTCCCCCGGCATAAATATAAGAAGCCGCCATTAAAACTAACATTCCAGATCTTGCCCCACCTTCAATTTCGTTTGTTGAGTTAGAAATAACCAAACCCAAACCGGCTCCAACTCCTAAAGCCACCAAACTACTGGTTAAAAGCAGTGAGTTTTGTTGTCTATTCATTTTTGTGTTGGCCTTAATTAATTCTATATCGGCCAAATTCAAAGTATCGTAACTCGTAATCAATTGTTCGCCATCTACCTTAACAAATTTGCCTTTATGTTGCTCTCCATCTGTTGTTTTAACTTTAAGCATGTCGCCATTTTCAATTTCAATAGTTTGGCTTTGGTCAACCTTTTTTAAAACTAAATTGGCTTTAGATTGAGCTTTTAGCCCGTTAAAAACACATATCAATAATAAAAGAAATAGGAATTTTTGCATAGCATGTTATCTAAAGCGGAAATATAATAATTCTATAGAAAATCTGTATTTGCACATCCAGTTAACTACCAAAAATGTAGTCCACCAGATTTTTCTCGTTAAGTGGCTTGTGGTACTCAACTCCGGCCTTGGCAAATGCTTCTTCAATTTGGCCAAGGTGCTTTTGGGTCCATGAAGTAGAAACTGGGAGGCCAAAAATGTTGAATACCTCGAAATGGTTGGTATGTCCGCGAGTGGCAATGGCCTTTTCGCTTATGATCAAAATAGTGAAAATACTCTTCTTAATGGTGAAGTAAGAAATATCATTAAGGTTTAGGCTTACATTTTCATGTTTTGACCTAAAGTAAACTACCTTAAGCTGTTCATCATCAACCGTAATGCTCTTTGGCACTTTCTTTTTTCGAGCGAAAAAGATTGGAAAAAAAACAACGATTACTAGAGCTGGAGCTAAAATTATAAAATCTTCTGAAGTCATTTCGCCTAAATCAAACAAGTCCCAAATTAACTCAATAGCAAGAGCTATTATCATGGCCGCATAAACAAACAGCACTAATTCAATTTTACCAGATAGATTAACCCGCCATTGCTTATTCATTTTTTGTGCTTTTGTTAATTAACAATTTCCCATTTAGCCCTTTTGCCTGCCAATTGATAGCTGTTGTAGCCATTGTAATTAATCACCCCAAAAAACAAGGCATGGGCAGCATAAAAATAAGAACCCATCATAAGCATCACTGCACCCCAATTTGTGCCTTCTTCCATCTCATTGCTTGCACTTGAAGCAACATAGCTAAAGCCTGAACCAATTCCAACCGCAATTAAACCACTTGCCATAAGCAATGAACTCTGTCGTCTTCTAATCTTAGTGTTAGCCATAATTTTTAAAACATCGGCTGTGTTTAGGGTGTCATAAGTTGTGATCAGTTGGTCGCCATCAAGCTTTACAAACCTGCCCTTATGGTACTCGCCATCGGCTGTTTTCACTTTTATTAAATCGTCGATTTCAATGGTCACCGTTCTGCTCAAACCCACTTTTTGGAGCACTAGCACTGAATCACTTTGCCCGTTTGAATAGTGAATACTTAAAAGACCAATTAAGCAGAGAAAAGCCGTTTTCATAGTGGGTATAATTAAAAAGGCAATTTAATGAATGTTTGTCTTGGTATAACCATTTGGTCTGCCAAGTAGCACGCGCGCACCATTTCGTGTATTAATTCAGAAGAAAGAGTTTATGAATGGCGCAAATGTCTAAGCCATGATTTTGAAAGATGTATAAGGATGGGCTTGATTATAATTTGGAAAAAACCCTTTTGGGCTTGACATTATCAAAAAGCTGCAAAATTATTGCGGCCCTAAATCCTTTTTTGAATGAACTCCGAAAGAGTTTGAAGATAAATACTTGGTAGTCAAACTGAGGAACGATGTTT
>JBMYOR010000312.1:0-4273 GCA_049599535.1 Bacteroidia bacterium
CAAAAGCATTTGTTTCAAGTAAAGCCTTTATTTTTTCAGTGTTCATAGTTCTGTTTTCTGAGCAATTTAATTCCGATAGAGCAATTTAGGCATTTTTTTAAATCACAATACTTTGTTTTTAAATGAATTAACGCTTGCGAGTCAAGTGCACTTTCTGAATTTACGCCAAGTGCTAACCAATTTTTGATAATATTATTATTTTCACTCTTAGTGTTTTGCAAAAGTTCAATGGCTTTTTCTTTGAGTTCAAAACTGCCTTTATACCAACCATATGCATAAATAATTGGTGCATAATGGTTAATAATCAAAAGGTTAGTGTAGGTTTTGCCTATCTTCTTTTTTCGTAAAACTTTTGATATTTTTCCAAAGTGATAATGTTTGTCCCAATACTCTGAGGCTGTTGTATTTAAAATTTCGTTGCATAACTCAGTGGCCGAGTTCCGAGAAATTTGGCTAAAGGCAAGCTTTTTAGAATAAAATAAAGTGGCCAATTGCGCAAGCCTTACGGTAGGAAAATTGGCTGGGCGCAATGTAGCAAATTGCCAAAGGTTTTTAGATAATTCACTAAGCTTGTGTTTATGCTTTAAAAACAAATATTCAGTTTGCAATTGTTTTTGGTAGCTATCGTTAATCTCATTTAAAAATCCAGCAACACCAAAAAGTAGTGCTTCAATTTGAATTATATTGGTTGAATACTTAGCAATAAGTTTATAGGGTAGCTTTTCGGCCAATGCTTCAAATCCAGTTTTATTTACTTTTAGTCCTGCATATCTTAAAAGGTTTCTATAAAAAACTTCATCCCAATCATTGTTAGTCTGATCAAGATCTTTTTTTATGCTTTCAATTTTTAATTCGAGCCTTTCAACTATTAATCTACTTTTAAATTGACTTATTGTAAACTCCTCGATTTCTGTAATTTTGGGTGCACATGCAATCCAACTTTGGCTTTTCATTAAATTTTCATAGCTATTAAGAATTGACTTTTGAATTTTGCCATTTAATTCTATGGTGGGCATGTCAAGCTCAATATCATTAAAAAGCACTACATGTAAAATTACATTTTTGTAGTTCTCATCATTTTGATGTCCATGTTTTAGCCAATCGCTTGTGTTTACATGTATTTCAACATGGCCGGCCCACAGTTGCTCACCAATTTGAATTTGGGCATTTTTAAAGTCTGGACCTGCATCATGGTTATGAATACCTACTGATTTTATTCCAATTGGTTCATTTTTAGTGGTAAACAAACGATCTGCATTTAAAAGTTTGTTTTGCCAAATAAAATGTATCAGCGATTCTTTAACCATTTAATAGTTGCTGCATATTTTTTTGATAGGCTACAGCAGCTTTTCTTATACCATTTATGGGGTTGGTTAATTCATTACCAGCGTAAATTATTCCCCTTGATACATTAATTAAAAGGCCAGTATTTCTGTTATTTCCATTTTTGTATACTGCGTTTAAATCACCGCCTTGTGCACCTATACCAGGTACTAAAAAAAAGTTTTCTGGAGCTAATTTTCTAATGCTGGCTAATGCATTTGGATGTGTTGCACCTACTACAAATTGAATTTTATCAGCAGGAGCCCAATTGGCTAATTCGGTAATTATATGTTCGTAAATAAATTTACCATCTTGAGCTTTGATTTTTTCAAAATCATTTGAACCCTTATTTGAAGTTAAAGCTAAAACAATGGCTACTTTATCATCATATGAAATAAATGGCTCAATGGTATCCTTACCCATGTAAGGGCTTAAGGTTATCGAATCAAAATTTAGCCGATCAAAAAAAGCTTTAGCGTATTGATTGGCTGTATTGCCAATATCTCCGCGTTTTGCATCTGCAATCGTAAAAATATCATCTGGAATCAATCTTAGGGTTTTTTCCATTGTTTCCCAACCCTGGGCGCCCATGCTTTCATAAAAAGCAGTATTAATTTTATAACTAATACATAGGTCTTTAGTAGTTTCAATAATTGCTCTATTAAATTCTAGTATTGGATTTTTATAGCGTTTAAATGAATTAGGAATTTTATTGATATCGCTGTCCAATCCTACACACAAAAAACTTTGTTTTTGCTTAATAAGTTCGCCAATGTTTTTCAATTAATTATCGCTTTTGGGTTTCGTAAGTAATTTCTGGAGACTCTATAATATTACTCTTATTCATAGCTCTATCATATATATACATGGTGTACTTTAACACCTTAGTGGTATCTAAAGGCACTGGGCAAGGCAAAACTTTCACTTCCATTTCGCCTTTAATTGCTTTGTTGTTTCCGGGTGGGGTTATACTAGGTAGTCTATATTTTTTAGCCGTAGTATCAGCACCAAGTGCACATGCTTTTCTTTTAAAAATGCCATTTTTATCCTTTTCAAAATAATCTACAAACAACACGTGTTTTATTGAATCTTCAATAGAAATCCATTCTTGCTCATCTAGCATGCCAATATCTCCATCACCATCTATATATTCAAAAACTAAGGTGTATGAGTCTTCAATAATCCCGTTGTTATCTTCTCTGTTAAAATTAAACTCTTTAAAGGTGAGTTCTGGAATAACCGAAAACTCAGGTTCGGTATCTTGATCGCAGCTCCAAAAGCCACTGATAATTATTAGTATGAAGAGCAACTTTTGTTTCATAATTCAAAACTATTAATCAAGTTTGCTAACGCGTATGTCTGCATTAATATTCTCTACCCAATTTGTGAATAAGTGTTTAGAGCTTTACAAACTTCATTATGATCAAAATGCAATTTACAATGCTTTTTGCAAAGGTTTAGGTAGAATGCCAAATCATGTAAATCAGTTGCTAGATATTCCGTTTTTACCCATCGAATTATTTAAAGATCATAAAATTTACATAGGCAAACATGAGCCTGAGTTAAACTTTAAAAGTAGTGGTACTGTAAATACGTTGAAACGTTCTACCCATTATATTGATACTATAAATCGCTATGAGTCAGCTCTTAAAAACTGTTTTAGTGATTTTTTTACATTAAATAAACGCATGACATTATTTGGTGTGTTACCGGGGTATGTTGAAAATGAAAAGAGTTCGTTAATATTTATGCTTGAGCAGCTTAAGCAATTAGAATTGATTGATATTAAAGGCTATTATTTAAACAATTATTCTGAATTGATAAAGGATTTAAATGAAGCAAAAAAACGCGGCGAGATTATACTGCTTTGGGGCGTAACTTTTGGTTTACTTGATTTTGCCGAGAAACATAAATTTGATCTTAAAAACCATATTGTGCTAGAAACAGGTGGTATGAAAGGGAGAAGAAAAGAAATTACACGAAAGGAGGTTCATGAAATTTTAATACAAGCGTTTAATGTAAAAAAAGTTTATAGTGAATACGGCATGACCGAGTTATTATCGCAGGCATACTCAAAAGGTGATGGGATTTTTACAATGAACAATAGCTTAAAGGTTTTGGTACGAGATGTATATGATCCATTATCTTATGTTGAAAATGGTAAAAGTGGTGCGCTCAATATTATAGATTTGAGCAATGAGCACTCATGTCCGTTTATTGCAACTCAAGATTTGGGTCGAGTTTTCAATAATCAAACATTTGAAGTATTAGGAAGAACAGATAATTCTGATATTAGGGGGTGTAATTTAATGGCAGTTTAATTGAGCTCAAAAATTCAATAGCGGGTACTTTTGCGCAATGGGTGCTAGCATAGTAAAGTATATAACCATTTTGTTTTTTGGTATTACGGCATTATACCATTTTGTGGGTAGTATATTTCATCAAACTGATATGTTTAATAGAATTAGTTTACAGCGGCATATAGCTTTTGTATTAATTGATGGAGGATTTATTTTGCTCTTTTTTTTTGCTAAACCTTGGTTTAAGTGGGTTTTGCTTGCTTTTATGATACAGCAAATAATTTCTCACTCCATCCAATTTTATAGATTGTTTGTCGCCGGAAAAATTGATTGGATTTCAGTAATAGTAATGGTTTTTTTGCCCCTACTAACTTTTTTACATTTTAAATATACTGGCGATTTAAATTAACATTAGTGCGAGAGCATGTGCTTTATTAAAAAAGCTTTCTTTTTAGGATTCAATAAGTCCTTTCGCAATCATTTCTTTCCTGGGGTAAACATGTTTTTCGCTATGATAACTAGATCTAACCATTGCACCAGACTCTACATAGTCGATTCCAATTTCGTAGCCAACTTCTGCATAGTGTTTAAATAATTCAGGGGTAATATATTCTTCAACATTAAGGTGCAAATATGTTGGTTGTAAATAT
>JBMYOR010000313.1:0-4244 GCA_049599535.1 Bacteroidia bacterium
TTACGGAGCTAGATTTAGGTGTTGCAAAAATTGACTTCTACGATGCTACCAACAAAGTGGTACACGAAGTAAAAAAGAGCAACAAGCTAGAGCACGCACATATTTGGCAAGTAAAATACTATCTGTACCTTTTAGAACAAATGGGTATTGAAAGTGCAACCGGATTGCTAGAATATCCTAAACTACGCAAAACCGAAGAAGTGGATTTAAGCCAAGCCGACAAAGAATATATAGATGATGCGTTGATTAAAATTCAAGATTTATTAGCCAACGAACAGTGCCCTGAAAGAATTAAAAAAAGCTTTTGTAGAAGTTGTAGCTATCACGATTTCTGTTGGGTGGGAGATGATGAAGGATGAGTGATGAGATGGATAAGTGATGAGTGATGAAGGATGAGTGATGAATGATGTTATGGATAAGTGATGTGTGATGAGTGATGAAGGATGATTTTTTTTATGGTAGTATCCAATTAAGTGTGTAAACGCAGAAAAGTTATTCTGAAAATTTTGAGCCCTTAATAGCTCAAAAAATTTTCGGAAATAACTTTTTATACTTTGCAAACGCACACAAATGAATAAAGAAGATTTATTGAAAGAAGAGTTTCTTAAACAGTTTAAGAACTCAAAGGATTTTGGAAATTTTATGGAGCAGCTTTACAAGCGCGGTATTGAAAGTATGCTCCAAGGAGAAATGGAAGCCTATCTCGGTTACAGTAAAAACCAGATCAAACCTGAATCGGTAGGTGAAAATGCAAGAAATGGTTTTTCAAAGAAAACGGTTAAAACAAATAATGGTGCCCTCGAGATCAGTGTTCCCAGAGACCGTAAAGGTAAATTTGATCCACAAATAGTTCCCAAAAGAAGTCGTCTATCAGAAGGTATACAAGAGCTGATTATATCCTTATATGCCAAAGGAATGAGCAACTCTGATATTGAAGAACAGCTCAGGGAGTTATATGGTTTTAATGTCTCCACTTCAACCATTTCTATTGTTACCAATAAAATTACTGACGATATTGTGGCCTGGCAAAACAGACCATTGGAGTCGGTTTACTTAGTGGTATGGATGGATGCCATCGTCTTTAAAGTAAGAGAAAACTCTAGAGTAGTCAATAAAGCCATTTATCTGGCTGTGGGATTGCGTCAAGACGGATTAAAAGAAGTTTTAGGAATGTGGTTAGGAAAGAATGAGAGCTCTGCCTTTTGGATGGGAGTACTTACCGATCTAAGATCAAGGGGAGTCGAAGACATCCTAATCACAGTAACTGACAATCTTAATGGCTTTACTCAAACCATAGCTAGTGTTTTCCCTGAGTCAAACAGACAGATCTGTGTGGTTCATCAAATACGCAACGCTTCTAAATACGTAGTTTGGAAGGAAAAAAAAGCCTTTGCAGCTGATATGAAGCACATCTACACTGCTCCAAATGAAGAAGCTGCCAAAGTCGCTTTTCAGGATTTTAAATCCAACTGGAACCACAAATACAGTTATGCTGTAGACTCTTGGGAAAGAAATTGGGACGAACTCACCTTGTTTTTAGAGTACCCTGTAGAGATTAGAAAAATAATATACACCACCAACCTTATTGAAAATCTCAACGGAAAAATCAGAAAATACACCAAAAACAAACTCTCTTTTCCGACTGATGAAGCAGTTAAAAAGTCCGTCTATTTAGCAATAGAACAGATTACCAAAAAATGGACCCAACCTATTAGAAACTGGGGCATAATCCTTAATCAGTTTATAATTATGTTTGAAAATAGATTAAAGAACAACTAAAAACTGTTTACACACTTTTTAGGATAGTGTCTTTTATTACCTGCAAAATTGTGACTTTTCAATTATGAAGCCATCACTTTTCATATTAGCACCCATAAAATAATCACCAATAGAAAAATCACTTATCTCTCATAAAAAGCCATCACCAATAAAGTCATCATTCAAAAAATCATCACCCATAAAAACATCACTCATAAAGTCATCTCTCATAAAATCATCACTCATAAAAAGCCATCACTCATAAAAAGCCATCACCCATTAAGTCATCACTCATAAAATCATCACCCATAAAAACATCACATATAAAACATCACCCATAAAGTCATCACTCATAAAAACATCACTCATAAAAAGACATCTCTCATAAAAAGCCATCGCTCATGAAAAAAAACTACTACCTCTTCAATCCAGGCCGCTTAAGCCGAAAAGACAATACTTTAAAGTTTGTTCCAGTTGACGAAAATGGCAATGAAGGAAAAGCTAAATACCTACCCGTAGAAGGTGTAGAGAACCTCTATTGCTTTGGTAGCCTTGATGCCAATAGTGCGCTCTATAATTTTTTGGGTAAGCAACAAATAGCAGTTCATTTTTTCGATTATTACGAGCATTACACGGGCTCATTTATGCCAAAAGAGTACTTGCTGGCTGGTAAGGTTGTTACCGAGCAAGTGCGCCATTATGATTTTCCGGCCAAACGAATGGCCATTGCTCAGGCTTTTGTTGAAGGCGCTTCTTTTAATATTCTTAAAAACCTAAAGTACTATAATAGCAGAACCCAAGACCTTGAAGGCGTGATTGACGAAATTGATAAATGGCGAGTGCAAATCGAGAGCACCTTTAATGTGGAGTCGCTCATGGGAATTGAAGGTAATATCCGCAAGTTATATTATTTGGCCTTTGATGTAATTGTAAATGATTTTAAGATGAAAGGTCGTACAAAACAGCCGCCCGATAATGAAGTAAACGCATTGATATCGTTCGGAAATATGATGTGTTATACCCTTTGTTTAGATCAGATTTACCATACACAGCTCAACCCAACTATTAGCTATTTGCATCAGCCGGGTACTCGCCGCTTTTCGTTGGCGCTTGACTTGGCTGAGATTTTTAAACCCCTGCTCATTGATAGGGTAATTTTTAAAGTGCTCAATAAAAAAATGATCAATAAATCGCATTTCGAAAGCAAAATGGGTGGGGTATATTTAAAAGAAACAGGGCGAAAAATTTTTATAAAAGTGTTTGAAGACCGCTTAAACGAAACTATTAAACACCGTAGTTTGGGTAGAAATGTGAGCTATAAATCACTGGTAAAACTTGAAGCTTACAAATTGGTAAAACATATTTTGGCCATTGATACCTATAAACCTTTTAAAATGTGGTGGTGAATATGAGTGATGGGTTTATGAGTGATGGAAGTATGCGTGATGAGTGATATTGTGATGAGTGATATTGATATGAATGATGAGTGATTTTGATTTGAGTGATGAGTGATTTTGATTTGAGTGATGTTGATATGAGTGATGAATGATGAGTGATTTTGATATGAGTGATGAGTGATGGAAGTATGAGATTGGGGATTTTGGTAATGGTGAATTTGCTTTAGAGACTTTTTTAAAATTTTAAAATTATGATTATGATTATGAATTACAACGAAGTATTTAGAAACCGTACAAAGGCTTTTGCTTTAAAACTTATGAAAGATTTAATGAGTTTAAAATATGATGATGCTTTGGGTATTATGAGAAAACAGCTCATAAGATGTAGCACATCAGTGGCCGCAAATTATAGAGCGGTAGGTAGAGCAAGATCGGAGCGCGAACGCTATGCCAAATTATGCATTGTAGTTGAAGAAGCTGATGAAACCGTTTTTTGGCTTGAAATGCTAGAAGAAGCTGGCTATTTAAAAAAAGTTTCTTTTGATCAATTTTATAAAGAAGCCGAAGAAATTCTAAAAGTTATGAGCAGCTATAAATACAAATTAGGAAAAGGCCTTGGACACTGAAAAACATCTCTCATAAAAATCACCCATTAAAACATCGCCCAAAAAGTCATCACCAATAAAAAGATCACCCATAAAAGACATCACCCATAAAGTCATCACCCATCACCAATAAAAGGATCACCCATTAAAACATCACCCATAATAAGATCACCTATAATCTATGTACATCATCTTAGTTTACGACATCAACAAAAAGCGAGTTGGCAAAATGCTAAAGCTCTGCAGACAGTACTTGAATTGGATTCAGAATTCAGTTTTTGAAGGAGAACTTACCGCGGTAAAACTAAAAGAACTAAAGGGTAGGGCAGAAGGAATTATGAAAGACGATGATAGTCTAATTATCTTTACCAATAAAGACAAAAAGTGGCTGAATAAAGAAGTAATTGGCAAAGAGAAAAACGAGCTCGACAATATTATTTAGTTGTCGAAGCACCGTAAATGAAGTTTAGAAGAAGCTTGAGCA
>JBMYOR010000314.1:0-4233 GCA_049599535.1 Bacteroidia bacterium
GCGAGTTTATTATTTACAATTAAACTTATGGAATCTCCTTTCTTGAAAATAAGAGTTGGGCCGAGAATATCGCCATTTACGCCATAAGTAGACGTTTTTATTCCCTTAAAAAAGGTGTGTTCACCCTTTTGCAAGTTAAGTTTAAATGTTTTTCCTTGAATGGTATCAGGAATTAAAAGAGGATTCTTCTGCGCTGAAACGGTGCTTATTAAAATTGCATTAAAAGCAATAAAATATGAGATTAGTTTCATTTTAATAGTAATTCAAGTGATTAGATATAGATCTTTTAATGTTTTTCTATATTCTGATTTGGCCTTTCATATTGACAACAACCTGGCAGTTTACTATAAACTTTGTCTTTTGCTCTAATTTCATCTGTGTCGTAGCCAACGTTCGCTATTTGTTGTTTAATCTCCTTAAGACTTATCACATGAGGGTTATAAGTCACTTCCATCATTTTAGTTTCCTTATTCCAATCAGCTTTAATTATCCCATTTAAGTCTTTAAGCGATCCTTCAATTGTCCTTTCGCACATGCCGCAATTTCCATATACTTTAAAGGAATCTGTGTTGTTGTGCTTATTTAATGAGCTGACAATGGAAGAATGACTTTCTACTGCGATGGAGCTTTTCATTGCGATTAGCGAAATTAAGCAAAAAATGCTCAAACTAACGTTAAGAATAATTTTTGTTGATTTCATTTTATTTGATTTATTAATTTAAGTATGGATTGAAAATGTTGCGATTTATTACTACCTGAAAACTTTTTAGGGTATGGAAATTAAAAAACAGCAATTTAAATAAGGCAAAAACAAGCATTAGAATAAAATACCAATACTCAACATGATCATGAGACTTCAATAAAAATGAATAAACGAATAGAACCAAACCAACCATTAGAAAGCTTCCACTTAATTTACTCGATATTTCTTTAAAGATCTTCATCTAGTTAATTTCCTTTTTCACTTCTCCGCATTTAAGCATTGACTCTCCGAAATAAGGATTGCGTATTTCCTTCTCCTGACTCAACCAATCTGCCCCATTATTAGAATCTGCCATGGGACAGTGCTGAATATAAACAGTAGAAGATAATGGATCAAAAGATTCCATAATTGTAATCATCGTATTGGATATGGCAATGAACTTTTCTCTGATCAACTTAATATCACCAAAATGTTCAATATGCTGTAAGCTTGGTTTTAGTGAAGTAGACAATTGCATCCACAATGAATGTGCATCACCTTTTAACTGGTTCATGTTCACTTTTTCAAGTGAAGTATGCATGGCCATACCTGCTTCTTTTGCCTTCTCAAAATCATCATTAGCCAATGCAACTTTCAAATTGAAATAATAATCAAAAAGTGGTTGCAAAGCCTTTTTGCCTTCTTCTGAAATTGTGGATTTTTTAGATTCAGCAGGCATCGCCTTCAATTCGGAATTGGTATTTCCCCCGTGGTTGTGGCCAGTCATGGCTACACCACCATCTGGGTTCATCATACTTGGTTTGCCGGCTAACTGTGCGGCTGCATCAATACTGAAGGTGCCATTAACAGCTATTTCTTCACCAGCGTCCAAACCAGATTCAATTACATAACTTTCCCCTAATTCAGGGCCAAGTGTTACTTCACGCATGATGAAACTGACACCTTGAGCTGACATTTGCATCACATAAACTACGGAGCGTTTGCCCGTCCACATTACAGCAGTTTTTGGAACAGTTAAGGATGCATTACCAGTATTGGTTTTTGCTTCTATCGTTCCAGTTGCGAACATTTCTGGTTTGAGCATTAAACCTTTGTTTGTTGCTTCAAGTCTTGCTTTTGCCACTCTAGTTTTGGGATTGATTACTGGGTCGATGTAGCTAATTTTTCCTTTAAATGTTTTGCCGGGTATTGATTGCACTTCGTATATCACAGCATCACCTTTGTTAATCCATGACATATCAGATTCATACACATCAAAAAGCACCCATACTTTTGATAAGTCTGCAATTTCATATAAGGCTTTACCTTGTTTAATGTAGTCACCCAGATTGACTAGCTTTTTAGAAACATATCCTGAAACATTGGCGAGAATTGGAAATTGTTCTATGGTCTTATTTGAAGTGACTATCTGTTCAACCTGTTTGTCAGTGAGTTTCCAGTTTTTCAGCTTTTCTTTGGCTGCATTGAACAATGCAGGTTGTGACTCTTTGATTTTTTTGGCTTCAAATAACTCTTCTTGTGCGGTCACCAATTCAGGGGAATACACATATGCCAATACCTGACCTGCCGAAACAAATTCACCTGTAAAATTGACAGAAAGCTTTTCAATCCTACCTGGAATGTGTGAAGATTGGGTTAGAATTAAGCGTTCGTCTGCCTGTACTTTTCCATTAAGACGAATTGATTTATCAGCCTTTCCTTTGTTAACCACCATGGTTTGAACTTGTGCCAACTGCATAGCTGTTTGCGACATACTTACTGCCATCGGATCAATTTCATTACTTTCACTTTCGAGTGGAATTAAATCCATTCCGCATAGAGGACAGTCACCAGGATTGGATTGTCTAATTTGTGGATGCATAGAGCATGTCCAAATTGTTTCAGAATCTGCCTTTTGAGTATGCTTATTTTCACCCACTTGAGAAGTGTTTGAATTACCGAATATTATCCAGCCAAGAAACAGGCCAATTAATAAAAAGCTTATGGCTAAAACTGCTGTTGTTTTATTGAAAAACTTAATCATTTTATTTGCTTTTAGCTGTGATATAATCCAGTTCTGCTAATGCGATGTGGTATTCCGACAAGGCAGTAGCTTTCATTTTTTGATACTTTAATATTTGTTGTTGCATCAGCAATACTTCTTCAAAGTCTTTTCCTGAATTGCCGTAGGCAGAGAATAAAAGATTTAAAGAATGCGTGGATGTCTTAATCTGCTCATCGTAGAGTTTAATTAGCTCAGTTTGTTTTTGCAATTTGAACCATACAATGTCATAAGTACTAACAAGATTGTTGCTTATATCTTCCTTTTTCAAAGCATAATAATCCTGCATGTATTGCGCTTCATTTACAGCCGCTTTGTACTTCGCTCTAAAAATTGGAAGGCTAACAGAAACCATTGGCATAAGCGCATTCTTACCATTTTCAGGCATATTAATATCCGTTCGTTCACTTACAAGCACATAATCTAAACCAACACCTAAACTCGGCAATCCTTGTTTTAAAGCTACTTCTTCTTTTGCATTACTTGCTTTGAGTTTTAAGTCTAACTCATCTAATAAGGGGTTGCTAGATAAAAGAGAATCCTTTCGATAGCCTTCGGGAACTTTGACTTGTACAAGTGAATCGCTTACAAAAACAGGCTCGGTTGATGATCGACTCAACAGACTATTAAATTGGCTTTCAAGCGGCCTTTTCTTTTGTTCTAAAATTGAAAGATTGGCGTTTGCGTCTTTGAGCATAATGTCAACACGCAATACATCAACCATATCACTTTTGTTATTTTGAAATTGGACGGTGGCTATGGTTTTATAGGAAGTTAATATTCTTTGATTTTCTTTTTCAATTTCGATTAATGCATAAAGCTCGAATAAAGAATAGTAAGCTGCTGAAACTTGATAATAGAGTTTATTGCGCGCATCTAAAAACTCTTGATACTTTGCTTCTGCGAGAAGTGTCGCCACATCTTCTTTTGCCTTTAACGTGCCGAACCACGGAAACATTTGCGAAAGAGAAAATCGAGCTCTTTGTGGACCTACTCTTGTTTCTATTGGCGAAATAAAATATCCGAATGACAAATTGGGGTCTGGCAAATTGCTCACCTGAACAATTCTTTCAAGTGAAGCTTCAAATGACTTATATTTAGCCCGCAAGCCAAGGTTGTTCTCAGCGGCGAGCTTAAAATAATCGTCAAGCGATTGCCCATAAACGTTTAGAAAGCTGCCTGAAACCATTATAATACAAACAATAAACTTTTTCATGATTGTGCTTTTAGCGATTTACGTTCTTCTCTCCAACAGTAAATAACTGGTACAATAAAGTAGGTGATGGCGGCAAACAACATTCCACCAAATGCGGGTATGGCCATGGGTATCATAATATCTGAACCGCGACCTGTTGAAGTAAGAATGGGTAATAAGGCAATAATGGTGGTAGCCGAAGTCATTACCGCAGGTTTAATACGGCGCTGACCTGCCTCAATAGTTGCAGCTCTTATTTCTTTAATACTTACTGTTTTGTTTCGTTTAAAACTT
>JBMYOR010000315.1:0-4227 GCA_049599535.1 Bacteroidia bacterium
CCCATCTGGATACTTATCAATTTTTGGTAAATCGTCTCGAGCATACTTTTCGGGCATGCCAGTTTTTGGATCATCGTATAAAACGCATAATACTTTCATAAACTCCCCCTTTATGTAAATAATTCAACTTTTACTAGAACAGAAATTATTTAAAAAAACAAGAAAAAATATTATTTTTTATTATTTGTTTAATATTGTTAGTCTTTCTTTAGTTTTAATCACCCACCAATACAGTAAAACTGTGAGTAATAATGCGGTATAATATGGAATAAGAATAAAATCGATAAAAGGAAAAGCAACAATTATTAAGGCTGCCCATTTTGCTGACTTAATAGTGTTTTTTAAAAAGAAAAAACAGGTTAAAACAGTAAAAGGGTAAAGTAAATGTTCAAATCGCATAAACTCTATGCCAATAAAAGTGCCATGTATAAATTGATAAACAAATAGCGGAAATTGCTCTGAAAGCACATGCGAGCTCATGTAATGTACAAAAGGAATTTGGTCAAAAAAATGATTTCTGATTAATGAACTTGCAGGGTTTGCTTTTTCAAATAATTCTAAATTGTCAATGTATGTAAGCGTATAAAAAGCTATAATGGCCAAGTTGAACAGTAGAAATGGTAATTGGCTACTTATTGCCCTTTTTGTTTTATTATAAATTATAGTTAAAATCAATAATGCTGTGCCAAAAAATGCATAAAAGGGCCATTGAATACCTAGTTGGTAATTTATTTGATTAAAAGAGAATTCAATTATTAAAATTGAAATAATAGGAAGCGCTATTGCAATAAACTGAATTGATTTTTTGAACCAAAAAAAAGAAACAGCACTTAAAACAACACAAACTATTAGGTAGTAAATGGCCAAATTTGGTATGGTTTTATACCAAATAATGGCGGCTGAAAAAATATGTAAGCAAGGTATTAGTTTGTGTAGGTGATTTTTAAATGAAGTTGACCTTAGAAAAATACTTAAGATGAAAAATATTACCAGTGAGATTATGGTGGCATTACTCCACAAAAAATATGATTGCTGATAAAGCCTAAATATATATACACTACTTAAAAGTATTAATATTATGATAATACTATTAGGTAGCCGTATTCTAGCCAATAATACTTTATTTAAAAAAGCACTCAGGGTTAAAAATGAAAGGGCAAAAACTAATAAATAAGTGTAAAATGCCGTAATTCTGATTTCGGCATTAACACCTTTAAACGTGGCAATTGAAGGTTGGGCATTTGCGAAATCAGTAAAATTGAAGTTGAATAAGAAAAGACTGAATAAAGCAAATGTAGCTGATAATCCATAAATAAGAAGAACCCGTAAAATGTGCACTGTACCTATAAATTGGGTTACCTTATAGTTTGGTGTTTTTAAATTTTGAGCCAATATTCTGCACCATTTTTTAATCATGGTGCACTTCAAGGTTTTGCGTAATGCTGAGCAAATCTATTTTGAATTTTGTTTTGCTTTCAATTATTATCTGATCCGGTTGTCCTAAGTGCCAGTCGTATTGCGTCCAAACAGGAATGGTGTAAAACCAGTAAGTAGGGTAAAGATTAAAGTCAAATGTTCCTAAGGTTTCACCATTCTTTAAGAGTCTTAGTTTCGCTTTTTTCGGGTGCTCTAAAACATTCAAGTTATTATCGTTATGTAAATCAGTAATTTGGAATACTACCATGTCGCCTATTTGTGCATTTTCAATTTCTATTTTAAAGAAATTCGAAAGGCTGTCCATAGAAGCTCCATATTTATTTAATGTTGATTTTGAAGTTTTGTAAAGCAAAGGGTAGTATTTCAAATTCCAGTTTCTTGGGTAAAGAAACTTTTTATCAATTTGATGTTGAGATTCAAACTGCAACTGAGATTTATGCTTCCAAATTTGATAGCCTGCTACAATAGTATCAGGCATGTAGTTTTCGTAAATCCATTGTGCTAAAACTGGATAGCGAATGGCATTGGGTACTCCATCGGTATTGTCCCACCAATTGTCAGGATAATGGCTAAAAACCACAATAGGAATATCTAAACCTTCAATTTGCTCAAGATTGATTCTTTGAATCTTTTCAGTTACTTCATTTTGCAATGATTGGTTGAAGTAGCTTGGTACCTTACGCTGGGCATAAAAGTACAGCATAGGAGTGTTGCTAAAATCAAAAAAGGTTTCATTTTCCTTTAATTCAGCATTCAAGTAGGCTACAATCGAATCTGTTTTTGAAATCTTTTCTCTGATTTTTGGCTCAAAATCTAGATTGGTATTATCGTACTTTTCTTGAGTAAAACTCATATCAGCCACTTTTGAAATAAGTGGTTGAGCGGTGCTTTGTCCACCAAACTTGGCCATGAAAACGAGAAGAGAGCTGGTTAACACAAAAAGCCAAGGTCTTCGTTTTTCTGAAACCTTGCTCAAAGCAAAAAGCGTAACAATCAAAAAGAAGAAGGATGAAATGGCCCTGTCGCTGCCTTCAATAAATCCATGCCTTACTAGACCGCGGCTAGCATTAAAAAAGTAATAACACGAAAGAAAAATAATAGCAACTTTCAAAAACTGATTGTTCAAATTCTTTCCTTTTAGATTCCAACTTTTTATAGTAAAAATTAGGATAAGAACGACTAAACAAGGAAAAACAAAATGGTGTGCTATAAACATCCATGACGTATAATCAGAAGCAATTTTAGAATAGGCATGCGCTTGAGATGCACCAAAGTAAGAAAGTGCTTGGTCAATGTTTCGTGCTATTTGGCCATTGTAGAAGTGATTTAGCGTATAAACTATTGCAACTCCACTGGCTAAGGCTAAAAATGAGAGTAGTGACCATTTTATGAGGGTTTGCCCCCATCTAACTTCCCCCACAGGGGAAGAACCTGACGCCCTTCCCTGTGGGGAAGGGTTGGGGATGGGGCTATCCGCCAGACGGCTATTTTCAGAGTGCATATAGCCGTCTGAAGGATTTTTAATCAAATGCAAAACCACTAAAACCACAAAAGCCGGAATATGTGCTGCTGCAATATCAATGCGCCAAAAGACCAGAAAAACCGTCCATAAAATGCAAAGGGCAATATTTTTCCAATCAGGTTTTTTGAAATATTTGAAAAACACAAACACCGAAACCAAAGCCAGCCAATAAGATATTGGAATAACCAACTCTAGCAATGTAAAGATTAAAACTATGGCAAAGGCCCAACTTGCTGAGCTTAATGTTTGCCTCAAAAAATAATAAAAAGTTACAAAAGCTAATGGCTTAAAAATATTGAGCCAAGCCAATGCATCAGTGCTTCCATCATATCCGCGAAGTAATCCATGCAAGTAAAGCGGAACTTGCTCGCTCAACATGTGCGAGCTTATAAAGTCAACAAAAGGAATCTCGCCAAACTTAAATACGCGCATTAAAGCATTAGCAGGATTAGCATTTTCAAAAAGCTCATATTGGTCAACAAAAGGTTGAGTCCAATAAATTAGAATCCCTGAAAGTAAAATGAATAATGGGTAAATGTAATTTGATAAATAATGTCGATTAACTTGCCCTTTTCTTATTGTTCTGCTAGCCCATACATAAGCAATTATTAAAAAGAAAAGCTTTAAGACTAAGGGAACAGGCAATAAAAGGGCACCAACATAAACCAATACCCTAAACTTCCACTTATTCGCTTTCGGCTTTTTAAAGCGCGATGGCTTTACAAAAAAGAACAAGGAGAAAATGATGAGCCATATGATGCTTAACGGTTCATAATTAAACTTTAGCTCAGTAAGCAAACCAATGCCAAGAACAATTAAACCTATGGCAAGAGTGGAGTTAATGATTCCTTTAACCCAATGATTTTCAGCTAGCTTTTTAGGAAATACCTGTGCAAAAAGGACGACGATTGTAAGAAAAGGGAGTATTAAACGCCAAAAATATGCGCCTGTTCTTTTGCTTATATCTATACCATCAAAGGTGGCTTGGCCAGGAATTGCATTCCCATTGATTGTAAGTGATAGGTCAAGGTCTTTAATAAGAAATTGAACAATTATAGCACCTATAATTGCCCCAAAGAGTGCTCCAGTATTTGTCCATCTTGATTTCACTAAAGGCAAAGATGTGTTTTTCGACCCTTTCTGTCCACTTGTAAGTGGACATCTTTCCCTATTCAGGGAAAGAATTATCAAGAAAATTCTCCCTTCCCTGTTTACTAATCTTTCTACACATCTTTTTGCTGATTGATGAGTTCAAATATTTCGAATTG
>JBMYOR010000316.1:0-4225 GCA_049599535.1 Bacteroidia bacterium
CTCTTGCTAATTTTAAAATAAACATTATGAAATATAGCATAAGAGGCTACACTTTTGGTTATTTATTGGTTTTTATATGGTCTATATTTAAGTGGAGTACTTACGGTTTTAACCCAGTAGTGGTGCCAGGTATTTTTGAACCATTTTATGCCGATCATACCATTTATGCGGCATCAGGCGTTTTTTTGTTTTTATTTTGGGTTTTTGCTGCTTTTAATGCCGGTCAAAAAGAAAAAATATTAGCTATTACAGTGGCTATTGCAGTATTAATGGCCATAAGAGTGGCCAATAGTCGAGCTGCTTTTTTAAGTTTACCTGTTGGTTTTATAGTGGTTTTTGGCGTATTAAAAGGATTTAGAAAACGCCATTTGGCACTTACTATGGCCGCAGTTTTTGCATTGCTATTTATGTATCGAAACGCTATTTATAATTGGATTAGTTATAATGATTATAATAGTAGAGATGAGCATGCTGGCTTGTTAGAGAGAACTGCATCAGTTGGTAATGTTCAAACTGATGTATCGAACCTAGAGCGAATTAACAGGTGGGTGGCCGCGCTTAATATGTTTAATGAGAAACCTATAATTGGGTTTGGGCCTGGTACTTTTCAGTATAGTTACATACAGTATCAAGATTCTAAATATATGAATAGGCTGAGTGTAACCGATGTATATCATATCCCCAAAAACTCAGGTGGCACTGTTCATTCTGAACCTTTGTTGTTTTTAAGTGAGCTAGGTGGCTTAGGTTTTTTGGCTTGGTTGATACTTATTGTTACTTGGATATGGTGGCTGCTAAGCGTGCCAAAGGCAAATAGAAGTATATATTTAGCCGTATCGGCAGGAATGTTGGCTACTTATTTATTTCATGGTTTGTTTAATAACTTTTTAAATACAGATAAGCTTGCATTTTTATTCTGGGGCTGTGCAGCTATAATGATGATTGAATTAGAAAATGGTAACAAAAGAAAATCAATATTATAAACAGGTAGGCGATTATTACGATGATGACGCGCCGGAGTTTGAAAAAAGGTATTGGAAAAATCCGGTATTGCAGCGAATTAGAATTGATTTTAGAAACTATGTACACAAATTAGAGTTTAAAAATGCTTTAGAAATTGGGTTTGGAAGTGGCCTTGACCTGGCTCATTTTGCGAGATGTTATCCTGAAAAGGAGTTTTATGGAATAGATGTATCTCAAGGTATGGTAAACTCTGCATTGGCAAAAAAGCAGAAGCATCAATTACAAAACTTATCAATTGCAAAAGGATCGGTTGAAGACGTAAGTCAAGCTTTTAACAATACAAAATTTGATTTAATTTATGTGTTTTTTGGTGCTTTAAACACAGTTGAAAATCTTGAATTAGTAGCAAAAGAGCTTAATAAACTATTGGCTCCAAACGGAAAAATGGTACTCACATTTGTAAATAAGTGGTATTTGCAGGGTATGGCCATTGAGTTTTTTAAGCTTAGATGGGATGCCGCTTTCGGAAGGCTCAAAAAGGTTTGGGGTGGCTACTCACCTACAAGGCATTTATCGAGTGTATGTTATTCACCTGCTCAAATCAGTAGGATTTTTAAAAATAATAATATTTTGCAAAAACAGGGCTATAGCATTACTCATCCGGCTTGGTATTATATTAGGTTTAATATTTGGTTGCGGCCTAAGGGTAGGTGGCTTTTATGGAAAACCGATAAATGGCTCAATAGAACGTTAGCATGGAAATGGGGAGAATATGCACTATACACTATGAATAAAAAATCTAACTGAGTTTTTTAATTACTTGGTTTAGCAGTTCGTTTAATGATTTAAACATTGGAGTATAACTGCTAATATTTTCAATATTTTTTGAAGTTAAGGGAATAGAGGATGTAAGCGCTTCAGCTGTTTCAAGATCGTAATTTTTTTCAATCTGCTTAAACGGAATATTCTCAATTGCAACACTTAGTTTTTTAGCAATATGTGAAGCAAATTCTTTTTGGCTAATGGCTGGATAAAGTAAAATATTTTGATCATGATTTTGATCTAATTTTTGGGAGCTAAATGCAATTAAACCAGCACAATCTTCAACTGATATTATTGACATTAACTGAGATCCACTACCATAATAGGGTACCTTATTGTATTTAATGTAGTGGTTCCAAAAAAATGCTTTAAACCATGATGAAGGGCCTAAAATCCAACCCGGTCTGTAAAAATGTATATTTAAATTTTTGTGCTTTGCATTTAAAAAGGGCCTTTCGCCATTTATATAGGGTTTAGCAAAACCAACAGGGTTTAAAGGCGCATCTTCATTTACACTATTTTGTTGATGTCCGTACATTAACGAACCACTTACGTAGTGAACTGCTGGCGGGTTTTCAAGTGAGCGCAATGATTCTATCAACTTGCTGTTTACGATTTTACCTTTATTAGCCGATAGTTTTCTAAGTATTGATTTTGAAGCTCCAAACCTTGCTAAATGAAATATTTGCTGCGGCGGCCATGATTTAAAATCAGTTTCATTAATGTCTGATAGCTCTTTTTGTATGGTAATTACGTTTTCGAATTTAGGCCCAGGAAGCGTTTTGTGTACAAATAATATGATACGAAATTGGTTATTTTGTTTTAAACTATCTACCAAATGAGAACCAATAAAACCGGTACCGCCAAATACCCAAATATTATCTTTATTCATTATTTAATTGGTATGTGAATCAAAAATTCTGCTCCTGTATCGGAATTATTTTTTACTTTTAAATAAGAGTTGTTTTGTAATAAAAACTCTTGGGTAAGTAATAAGCCTAAGCCAAATCCTTTCTCGTTAAAAGTGCCTTGTGTGGTAAATGACTGCTTTTTATTAATGCGTTCAATCTCATCGTTTTTTAGGCCCATACCGTTATCTTTTATCGATACCACCGAATAACCTTCGCTATAAAAAACTCTAACTTTAATTTTTCCATTGGTTTTTGGGCAATACTTAATGGCATTTGAAAGTATATTTCTAATTGCCAATGAAATCATATCTTTATCGGCAAAGGCTCTTATCTGAGACTCTTCATAATCAATTATAATACCTTTTAATTCTGCTTTAACTTTATGTTCGTCCACTACCTTAAAAGCAAGTTTCTCAAGTTGAAAAAATGATCGATTTATTTCAATCCCATCAAGCTGACTTCTAATCCAAGTTAAAACATCGTCAAGTAAGTTAGTAGTAACTTTCACTTCTTTTGCCACAGTAAACATCATTTTTTCCGATGTTTTTTGGTCTAGATCGCCTTCTTCAAGCATTTCAATTAGGTTGAGCATATTATGAAGTGGGCCTCTTAAATCATGAGCCAATACTGCCAAAAGTTTATTTTTTATATTATTTAGTTTATCGAGTCTTTGCCTTTGTTGGTTTATTATGTTACTAAAGTATGTAATGGCCAGAGCCACACTACCCATAGCAAAAAATAAATTGAAAGCAAAAGGTATTCTATTGCTTGGTGTAATATGCACACCTTTATGTTTGAGTGCAATAATTAATATTGAAACTATTAAACTACCAAAAGTATATGCAACCAAAATGTTTCGTAATAACGGCTTTTGCGCCGAAAGGAATGAAACTATAACAGTAGCAGTTAATAAATAGGCCACTACTCCATTGTTTGGATAAAACCAAACGTGAATAGGGATGGTAAATCCGGTAACGCCACAAGCCGCAATAATTGCCCATAAAAAGCGGCCTTTATGGTTTAGAACAAATCCCAAAATACATAAAATAAAACCCGAAAGAATAATTGCAGCGCTTGCAAAGTTTTGTATTAAAAATAGATACATTACAAGTAGTCCACTTGAAACGGCACCAATACCAAATGCAAAGTTGGTTATTATTAGATTGCTTCTTTCATACTCATTTTTGGCATGTTTTACCCCTATTTGAGTAAATTTAAGTTCTAACATTATTTGACTATAAACCAGTTACCGAAATAATAGTTTGAAAACTTAATCTAGTTTAGGTAGTCTTCCTGGGGTGTAGGGTGCTTTAATATCATCAAGTTGAGATTCAATTTTTTCAATTTCAATAGTAATATTTTCAAGCTCAGCCAGCACTGGTTTGGTTAATTCATAAGCCAATTCGTAATCATTTATAAAAGTTTGAGTGGGTGCAGATGTAGTTGAATAAAGACTCCATGCAACAAAACTTATTCGTGTATTAATACTTGGCAAGGTTTCAAATTCTCTTTTTGATCTTGTGGCATCA
>JBMYOR010000317.1:0-4211 GCA_049599535.1 Bacteroidia bacterium
TTAGGACTGGGATATCAACCTTTTAAGTTTAGAACTACTGACCAAACATCAAAAAGCATTTTTAATGAAACTACTTTTATGATGCCTTATTTTGCCCTTGAATTAAAGTTAAAAAGAAGTTTATCTAAAACTGCTTTTTTTAGTATTTCTGCCAATTTGCATGTAAACACACTGGCAACATACCAAGCCGAATATGGTGCCACCAATTCAATTGAAGTATTTGATAAACTTGAAATTGAGCGTGATTTAGCTGAATATGCTGGGGTGCAACACGGGGTAAGCTTTGCAATTGGAAAACAAATAACTGAAGGACCTTGGAGCGGCATAGATTATTTTTTAACAGCAACCTTACTCAATAGGCAAAAACTCGTAATGGCCTACACTGCTACAAAAGATAATAACATTGAAAGTGGAAAAATTAGATACAATGGTGGTTTTATAGGTTTAGGGATTTGTTATAACTTTAATGGGTAAGATTATGAAATTATTATTAAAAATTATTTTAGTAATTGTATTGATTTTTGGAATAATGCAATTATTTAGAATTGACAAAACTAATCCTGAAACAGTTATAGAAAACCAATTTAGCATAGTTGAAGATGCACCTGAAGATGTGCTAAATATTATGAAAAATGCCTGCTATGACTGCCATTCTAATCAAACTAAATACCCCTGGTACAGCAATGTTGCGCCAATATCGTGGGTAGTGAAAGATCATATTGACGAAGGCCGAGAAGAAATGAATTTTTCTGAATGGGGATCATACTCTGACGGTAAAAGGCATCATAAACTTGAAGAATGCCTTGAAGAAGTTGCAGAAGGCGAAATGCCGCTAAAAGGCTATGTAGTTTGGCATAGTGAAGCACTTTTAACCCCGCAGGATACAGCGGTACTTTTTTCATTTTGGAGAAAAACAATGAAACGCTATCCTGAATCACATTAAGCAATGATTGATGGCTTAAACGTTTTATATGTTGACGATGAACCAGAAAACTTATTGGTTTTTCGTTCAGGCTTTAAAAGAGAATTCAATGTATTTGTAGCTGAATCGGTTAGTGCTGCTTGGAATATTTTATCACAAGAACACATTCAAGTGGTAGTTAGTGATCAAAGAATGCCAGATTGCACAGGCACTGAATTTTTTGCCGAACTAAAAAATAAAAAACCAAACATAATTCGCATCCTGCTTACGGGGTATGCTGATTTTGATGATGTGATAACAGCCATTAATGAAGGTAAAATATATCATTACATAAATAAGCCTTGGGATAGGGCTCAACTTAAAAATGTAATTATAAATGCCCATGAAGTATTTAATCTTCAGGCACAAAACCGACAATTAATAGAGAAACTTGAATCGCATAATCAAATTCTAGAGCAAAGGGTAAAAGAGCGTACGCAGGAGCTTTTAATTCAAAATGAAAAGCTTGAAGAAGTAAATCAAGACCTAAAAGAGCTTAACGATACACTCACACAAAAGCTTGACGATAATGTGCAAAATCTCGGTTTTGACGAAGAATTAAATGTTGAATTGGAGCAAAAATCTAAAGAACTGGCTTCGTATAGTTTGCAATTAATTCAAAAGAATAAAGTGTTATCTGATCTTAAAACAGAACTAAAACAGATAATGCAAAACGCAGAAAGTTCAAATAAAAAGAAATTTAGGAGCTTGGTTGGGCTTATTGATTACAGTTTTAGTGTTGAAAAGGAGTGGAGCAGATTTAAACAAGTTTTTGAAAATGTGCACAAGGGCTTTTACTTAAAACTCGATCAAAAACATGCTGATTTAACACCTTCAGAACGTAAACTATCAGCTCTTTTTAAGCTTGGGTTAGATTCAAAAGAGATTGCTGATGTATTGGGAATATCTCAGGATAGCCTAAAAACAGCAAGGCATAGGTTACGTAAAAAGCTAAACCTAAACCCAGATGAAAACCTTACCGCTTACATCAACTCAATTTAGCTTGTTTACCTTTTGCTTCCCTTCTGTTTTTGAGTGTTTACTCGTAATCTAAATATTTTTGAAGCACTATGCTTCGGTTAAAAATGATTTTGCTAAGTATTATTGCTCTTTGCACCACAGCCAGGGCCAATAATGCTATTGATAGTCTTTTAGGATCTCTCACTCACAAAAATGATAGTAATGATTGTAAAACCTATCAGCGTTTGTGCTTTAAGTATTTAAACACAGACCTAGATTCTGCTCAGCTCTTTGCAAAAAAAGCACTTGAAATAGCAAAAGAGCTTAGTAGAGAGAGTTCCATAATTACATCAAAAAACGCAATTGGTCTAACATATTATTACAAAAACGATTTTCAAAAAGCCAAGTTATTTTGGCATAACGCCTGGCGCTTGGCTAATAAAAAGAATGATCAAGGTCAAGAGTTTAGACTAAATACAAGACTTGGAATTGTTAATTCTCAAATGGGGTATAATGATTCAGCAAGACTCTATTTTAATAAAGCCAAAGAAGTAGCTGTAGCCAAAAATGACTCATCAGAAGTAATAACGTGTTTAACCAATATAGCCGTTGAAGATTTCAGACAAGGATTTCATGATAAAGCCATACCCTTAAACCTTGAAGCGCTTGAATGGTATTTAAATAATTATTCAAAGCAATATGCCTATAATATCGCGAATACATCAAATAACTTGGCATCCAGTTTTGTTGATTTTAAAGATTGGGTTAGTGCAAAAAAGTATGCGCAACTAGGTAAACGTTATTCAAAAAAGGGTAATTATTATCAAGGAATGGCGAGCTCCAATACTCTTTTTGGAATAATATACAGCGAACAGGGAATGCATGACTCAGCCCAGTATTATTACAATATAGCGTTACATGGTCTTGCCAAATCACCTAGTATTTTCAATACAATGCAGCTTTATAACAATAAGGCTCAAAGCTTCACAAAAAGTAATAAACTTGATAGCTCATTTTTCTATTTACGAAAATCAATTAAGCTCAGTAAACAAATTCAAGCTCCTTTAAACCTGGCTATTGCATTAATGGAGCTAGGGGAAGCACATTTAAAAAAAGGTAATGTTGATAGTGCTTTGGTTTACACAAGGCAAGGCCGCAGAATAGCCGTTGATCAAGAGTTCAACACAGATGTGATGAATAGTGCGAAACTATTAAGTGCCATTTTTAGTGAATCAAATCTTAATGACTCAGCATATTTTTATTTAAGTGAATATGTAAAACTTAGCGATAGCTTAAATTCAATTGAAGCTATTCAAAAAATCAATGCGTTTGAGAGAGTTAATGAACAAAAAAATCAAAAAATAAAGCTAAGGCAAATAAGAATAGAAAATGCACTTAATACTGAAAGACTGGCCGTTAAAGAGCTTCAAAACAAGTATTTAATTGTATTTACAGTTATTCTGCTTTTGTTTACGGGTGCTCTTATAGTAAGCATATTCACATTAAATAAAACAAGGAATAAGCTCAAGTTTTCAAACGCATTTTTGAGTAAAGAAAAACGACAGTTAGAGCTAAAATCAAATGAACTCAACGCAGCAAATGAAACCTTAAAAGAAACGCAGGCTCAATTAATACAAAGCGAAAAGTTGGCAAGTTTGGGGCAGCTTACCGCTGGAATAGCACATGAGATAAACAACCCAATAAACTTTGTAAAAGCCGGTATTGAAAGCCTGAAACTTGAGCTAGATGATGTTAAGGCCTTATTGAAAAAGTCAAGAGAGCCTAATGCAGAGTCATCAGTGCAGGGTTCTTCATCAATAGACGAAATGATCAATGAAATTGAGGCAATAGCTCAGGGAATTACCAATGGAGCCGAAAGAACTGCCGAAATTGTAAAAGGTCTACGCGTTTATGCGAGAACCGGTGATGAAAAGCTTTCAAGTTTTAATGTAAAAGAAAGTATTGAAAACACTTTGCTCTTACTAAAGAACTCTTATAAGGATAGAATAAAAATTACTACTGCCTTTGATCAAAATGTGCTAATTGATGCTTATGGTCAAAAACTTGATCAAGTATTTATGAATGTAATTAGCAATGCCATTCAAGCCATTACGGGAAAGGGTGAGATAAATATTGAGAGCACAAAGGTTAATAGAAATCTTGAAATCAAGATTACAGATGGTGGTTCAGGTATTTTGCCAAAAGACTTAGGTAAAGTATTTGACCCATTTTATACCACCAAAGAAGTAGGTAAAGGAACTGGTTTGGGTCTTGCTATTTGTATGGGTAT
>JBMYOR010000318.1:0-4206 GCA_049599535.1 Bacteroidia bacterium
ACCTGAGACCTACTGCTTAGAAGCCCCTTCTAGGACATTTTTTTACGTCTAAATTAGTGTGTAAATATATTGATAAACAATAAGTTAGGTCTTTTCAGGTTTTGATTGATTTTGTTTAAACCGGATGCTTTTTGACCCATTTGTTTAAACCATGTTTAAACCAGAAGTTGCAGTCATAATTATAATAATGAGTCAATTATGGCAAAAGCAAAAGTTATTTTATTCACCAGTAAAACATTACGAAATGGTGAGCATCCGGTGTCAATTAGAATAACACATAACCGAAAGCTTAAGTATTATTCAACAGGATTAACTTGTCTTAAAAACCAATGGTCGGCCAAAGATTTTTTTAGAAGATCAGTTGCTGATTACAAAGCTAAAAACGACTTCTTATTAAAGAAAGAAACGATAGCTACAAGGATTATCTTGGATATTGATGCAAACGAAGATGAAGACTTTGATTTTATAGAGTTTGATAAACGTTTTGTAGGAGCAAATGACAACAACAAGATTTTGGATTTTTTTGATGAAGTCATAGAAAAGCTCAAAGAAGAAGGGCGATTGAGAAATGCTCAGATTTATAAGTATTGTAAAGGCTATTTTGAAAGATTTGATAAAAATAAGGGCTATACTTTCAAGAATTTCAAGCTTAAAGACTTGGTGGAGTTTGATCACTTTTTGCGAAAGAACAAAAAGTTGAGTAGCAGAACGATCAACAATATTATGCGAACTTTTAGGGCGGTTGTAAACAAGGCAATATTGGCAGATAAGGTGAGTAAATCAAAATATGTTTTTGAAAATTTCAAAATAAAAACGCCAGAAGACGTGCCACATAAAGCACTTAATAAAGCGCAAATGGAAGATTTTAAAAATTACGAAGGCGAATACATGGCTTCAAAAAACTTGTTCCTTTTCAGCTACTATTGCCAAGGTATCAACCATAAGGATATGGCATTAATTAAGTGGAGTGATATTGATAGCAGTAACATTTTGACTTATAAAAGAGCCAAGACAGGGCAATTGATAGCTATAAAAATTCACGATAAGCTATGGGAGCTAATTGATTTTTTTAATGATGAGCGTAAAATTGGTTCAGATGATTATCTACTACCAATTCTTGATAAAGACCTTCATCAAAATGCTGCTCAAATTCAAAGTAGATTGGTGAGTCACATCAGTTACTTAAACAAGGCCATCAAGAAAATTGCAAAAGCATGTGGATTACCAAAGTGGCTCTCAATTAGTAAAGCTAGGCACTCTTATGCAACGGTTTTGGACGAAAGCAATGTTCCAAGGTCGTTAATCGGCGATGCTATGGGGCATAGAAACTACGGAGTTACAAAACGATATTTTGGGTCTAGATCTACTGCTGAAATAGCGGAGGCGAATAGAAACTTATAGCAATTGAATACTTTAATTTTGTGGTCCAAAATATCCGGTTTCATCTTTGTATTTGGGGTTCGTTATTTTTATTGTTTTGCAGATTATAAGATTTAGAGAGATTTAAAAATATTAGCTTAGGTAGAAGTATTTACATGGAAGTACAGGATTTATGATTTTTGGTGAACATAAACTTATAAGATTAAGGTAGAAAGACGAATGTATCAAATCAGGGTTATTTTTTCATCCAAGTCTAAGCGCAATACACTCAATCTTATTGAAAGTGTTTTTCGAAATACACGTTACGGGGATTATAAAATAGCTTATGAGCTGTTCGTATATGTTTTGGATAAATCATTGAAGCAGAATTTGAAGGAAACAACATCTAAATGTGAGATTCCAGTTGCAGTTGTTACTATAAATAAAATTCTGGCACTGGAAAACAAATACGAGAATTTACTTGTGGAGTCTAATTGTTCAAGAACATTAGACAGTATTCAAAGAACTAGAATACAGCAACAAATATTTATAATTGAACATTTTGACTTGTTTAAAAACTCAATAATATGGCAAGTCGATGATGACATGATTTTTGGCCAAAGTCGTTTTGATGGGGATAGTCATGATGTGTTAATTGAAAAGGATTACTTTTCCGATCTTATCAATTTATACACTAATACAAATCAGATTGATTGTTTAATTGCACCATCTACATATATTCCTCCCATTCCATCATTACTTTATTGCAGAACCCAATTATACTTTTTATTTAACTCTCCAATAGAAGCTAAACATTTTTCAAAAAGAGAATATCACGATTATTATAGCAAAGTTGAATTAAACTCTCAAATAAAAACAAGCATCGCAAATAAAGAGATTATTATTGATCAAGCAAGAAAGATAATATTGGGCTATCCGATAACCATGCACGCTAATAACTTTGAAATCAATGAAGATTTTTCGGTTAAATCAAGGTTATTGCGAGGCGGAAATTTTATAGTATTCAATCCAGAAATATTCTTTGTGCATCATCTCGGGTATTTTGAGAAAGGTGGACTTACAGCACGTAGGAGTGATATGATTCATGCCCATTTACTTTCGGAGTTGGGGTTCGAGATAAGGGATACAAATCAGCTCACTCTTATTCACAATCGAAATTTTGATGATGTAAATATTTTGAATTGTATTGAAAAGTATCGTTCAGATATGATTGGTGCACTGTTGATTCAATATATTTTTAATGGCTACGACAACTTTTATAAAAGGTTGGAATTTCACAGAAGTCATATAGATGACATAGTTAATCTTGTTCAACAGAACCTGGGTTTTGAAGAATTGGCTGAAGAGATTTTTGCCCTTCAGAAACTTGATGAATCAATTCAAAATTTGGACGAACGTTTGTTAATAGATGAATTTGAGAAGTTTAGAATGAAAAAAAACGAATTAATTGTACAACGATGCAAATTGGTATAATTGGCTCAAATAGTGCTTGCTGTAATGATGAGCTATATAATTTCGCTTATGAACTTGGTCTATATCTTTCAGATAAGGGAGTTACTGTGATTAATGGTGGCATGAATGGCACCATGGAAGCAGTGGCAAAAGGCATTCGTAAAGGTAAAAATAAAACGAGCACTGTGGTTGGGGTATTGCCTGAAAGTTCACTTCAAAAAGGTAATAAATATTTAGACATTAAAATCCCAACGGGCATTGGCTTTGCAAGAAATACCGTAATAATACTGTCTTCTGATATACTAATCGCATTGGGAGGGGGAGCTGGAACCTTAAGCGAGCTGAGTTATGCCTGGCAGTATGGAAAGACCGTTTATTGCTATGAAGGAGCAGAAGGCTGGAGTAAAGATTTAATTGGAAAAGATTTGGATAAGAGAAATCAAAACCTTTTTATCGGATTTGACAACTTAAAGAAACTTGATAGTCTATTATTCAATGAATGAAATATTAATGTTTCACAGGTTAATGCCCACTCACCAAATCAAGAAAGACGATCCCTATGCGTTGAGAGGAACTTTAATTTCAACAAATAGGTTTGAAGATGTTATCAGCAAATATTTAGATAACGGTTTTTCATTTGTGACAATCTCAGAACTTGTTAGTGGTTCTTTTCGAAATTGTGTCGCTTTGACTTTCGATGATGGGTATTTAGATAATTTCTTATATGCTCTTCCTACTTTGGAAAAATACCGGTTAAAGGCAACTTTCTATCCTATAATTGGATATTGTCTTTCTCAAAAGCTAGCACCATTAGATTATTACTATGACTACATAAAAAATAATATTGCGCCTATCAATAAGGCTGAATGGGTAATGGGTAAGTTCAAGCAGGAGTTTTTAAAACTTTCAATTAAAGATCAATATAAATTTACTCTAAGCCTAAAAATTGAACGGCAACCTGATGTGAAATATATGACTTCCACTCAGCTTATAGCGCTCGGGTCAAAAGGTCATGAAGTTGGAGCGCACTCGTTATACCACAATATATACACAAACCTTAGTGAAGATGATGTGGCCACCGATATAGCCAATACCCTAAAAAGCTTTCAATCTATTGGGCTAAATCCAAAATCTTTTGCGTATCCAGATGGGCAGTACAATGAACAAGTTATTAAACAAATTGAAAAAGGTGGATTTAAAAGTGCTTGCACAATTAAATCGGAAAATATCACTAAAGATTCTCATTTTGAATTAGAGCGGAAATTTGTAACTGAGGATGAAATTATCTGAAAAGGAAAGTATTGTTTTTCTATCGAATTTAGGAGTTGATGAGCCTGTAGGAATTCCTTCGGTTAGACTTTTAAATGATATTGT
>JBMYOR010000319.1:0-4193 GCA_049599535.1 Bacteroidia bacterium
GATTACCAAATTGTTGATAAAGACAGGAACGTACAATACTCTGAAACCGATACGATTAAACCGTTGGCACCGGGGCAAAGCACTATAATAAGCAAAGAGTTTGTGAGCGATTCATTAATTGATGAAAACCGACTTATTGTAAAAACCAACCCTGATTTTAAGGTTCCAGAATTATACTCATTCAATAATAATTTTGAAAAAGCCTTTTATGTTGAATGCGATAAAGAGCGTCCGCTATTAGAAGTAGCAATTGATGGACATAGAATTCTTGATGGCGACATAGTATCACCTAAGCCTACAATTGTTATTTCAGGAGACGATAACAATGAATTTTTCAAATTAAATGATCCCAAGTATTTCGAAGTATATCTTGAGAAAATTGATTCTGGAATTAAAAAAATTGATCAAAACCAACCTGGATTTACATTTTACCCTGCCATAAATCAAAATACAAAGGCCAAAATTGAATATAAACCCAACCTATTAAGCGATGGTAATTATATTTTAAAAGTTCAATTAAAAGATGCCTCAGGAAACACATCAGGCATTGCGGCCTATAAAGTTCAGTTCGAAGTTGTAGGAAACTCTACCATTACCAACTTTTTTCCATATCCAAATCCGTTTTCTACAGAAATGAGATTTGTTTTTACGCTTACCGGAGAAAAAGAACCCGATGATATTATTATTCAAATACTAACGGTATCAGGCAAGGTGGTAAGGGAGATCACTAAAAATGAACTGGGGCCTATTAAAATAGGTCATAATACATCTACTTTTGCTTGGAACGGAACCGATACATATGGCAATAAATTAGCCAATGGCGTGTATTTATACCGCGTTAAAACAGTAATTGACGGTAAACAAGTTGAACTTAGAAACACACAAGCAGATCAAGGATTTAAAGAACAATTTGGCAAAATTTACATTCTCAGGTAAAGACTTTAACCTTGCCTTGCAAATTATTGTATGGCTAAGATTAAAATCACCTTATCAATTTATGTTTTTGTATTCGGGAAACGCTAAAAACAGCCCCTCTCCCCACAATAAAAAGCTCCTACTTGGTGTAGCTTTTAACCCAAAAAAACAAATCAACAAACTAAATGAATTAAACAATTTTGCTAATTATAAATACTTATTGGGGGTATTGAGCTACGACATTAAAAACTCTTTTGAAAAACTAAACTCTGAAAATGAAGAGATTTTTAAAACCGACGACATTAGTTTTTTTGAACCCGACTTTTTTATAGAACTAGATGCATTTGGTGTATTAACAACAAATAATAAAGTCCTTTTTAACGAGATTCAATCTTCAAATCAAAATGATCAAGCTCAATATAACTCAAAATCAAATATTGACTTTACGCCAGACTGTAGCGATAATGAATACCTTAAAACTATAGCATCAATTAAACAAGAGATAATAAATGGAAATGTTTATGAACTCAATTATTGCAGAAACTATAGTGGTAAATCGGCCATTGACCCTTTAAGTTATTTCGAAAACAGTTTATACAATAATCCTACACCTTACGCTTGTATATATAAAAAAAACCACCAATTTGCTGTGAGCAACAGCATGGAAAGGTTTTTAGTTAAAAGTGGCAACAAGCTAACATCTCAGCCCATTAAAGGCACATTAAAAAACTCAGGAACCAACTTATTGGCAGAGCAGCATGAGCTACAATCTTCAGAAAAAGATTGTGCCGAAAATCTCATGATTGTTGATTTAGTGAGAAATGATCTAAGCAAGTGTTCCAAAACCAACTCAGTTAAAGTTGATGAACTGTACGGTATTTATTCGTACGAAAGCGTTCATCAAATGATTTCAACTATTAGTTCTATAGTTGAAGATTCTACCAGTATTTCAGAAATAATAATGAGCTTGTTTCCCATGGGATCAATGACTGGCGCCCCAAAATTGAGCGCTATGAAATTGATCGAGAAATTCGAAAATTTTAGGCGCGGATTATTTTCAGGATCAATGGGCTACATTGACCCAAAAGGTAACTTCGATTTTAATGTAGTAATTAGAACTGTTTTGTATAATGCTAAAACAAAAGAAATAAATATACCGGTTGGCTCAGCTATTACTATTGATTCAGATGCGCAAGCTGAATTAGAAGAATGCCATGTTAAAATAGATAAAATCAAGAAGATGGTTTCCCAATCTCAAATCAATCTACAATAACATAGACATCCTCTCCTTCCTTCTTCATATAGAAGTTTTCTCTTGCATATTTCTCTAGCTCCTGATCGTTTTCTTTAAGTCGTTTTTCAACATCCTTCAGATTCTCAACCTCTGATGAAAAAAACACTTTATCACTTTCAAGTTTCTCAATTTGATTATCAACGGCTTTTCTCGACATCCAATCATTTTGATCAAAAAAACCAATCCAGATTAAAAAGAAAGCAGTTACCAAAAAGTAACGATTTTTTGCTATTTGAAATATGTTATTCATTTTTTAGATAAATGGAATCTCAGTACCAAAATAAGAAGCTGCAGCCCCCAATTGATCTTCGATTCTTAATAATTGGTTGTATTTGGCAATTCTATCAGTTCTTGAAGCACTTCCTGTTTTAATTTGGCCTGCGTTTAAGGCTACGCTTAAATCTGCAATAGTAGTATCTTCACTTTCACCCGATCTATGGCTTATAATACTAGTCATACCATTTCTGGCAGCTAATTGCACTGTTTTAATGGTTTCAGTTAAAGTACCAATCTGATTCAACTTTATTAAAATTGAATTACCCGCTTTTTGTTCAATTCCAGTTGCCAACCTTTTTTCGTTTGTCACAAATAGGTCGTCTCCTACTATTTGCGTGCTAGCACCTACTTTTTGTGTCAATTTTGTAAAACCACTCCAATCATCTTCTCCTAACGGATCTTCTAATGATAAAATTGGATATTTATTAATCCAATCTGCCCAATAATCAACCATTTCGTCTGATGAAATTGATTTTCCTGAAGATTTATAAAATTTATATTGCCCATCAACTACCATCTCAGTTGCCGCAGCATCCATTGCTATATAAACATCTTCTCCAGGCCTATATCCAGCGTTCTCTATTGCTTTTAATACAATTTCAATTGCTTCAACATTCGATGCCAAATTAGGCGCAAAACCACCTTCATCTCCAACATTAGTTGAATAACCTTTTGACTTTAACTCCTTCTTTAGTTGATGAAAAATTTCTGCTCCACATCTTACCGCTTCTCTAAATGATGATGCCCCAACTGGCATAACCATAAATTCTTGAAAATCGATTTTGTTATCAGCATGCTGTCCACCGTTTAATATGTTCATCATCGGTACAGGCAATTTATTAGCACTAATTCCACCAATATACTGATATAATGGCACTTGCAATTCATTTGAAGCCGCTCTGGCAATTGCTAATGATGCACCCAAAATCGCATTTGCACCAAAATTCGCCTTGTTTTCAGTACCATCTGCATCAATCATTGCCTGATCTAGCGCAGACTGAGAAAATACATCTTGACCCATCACAAGGTCTTTTATTGAAGTATTTACATTCTCTACTGCTTTTAAAACTCCTTTACCTAAATAGCGATCCTTATCGCCATCTCTTAATTCTACTGCTTCATAAGCTCCAGTTGATGCACCCGATGGTACAATTGCTGAACCAAAACCATACTCTGTTTGAACCTCAACTTCAACAGTTGGATTCCCTCTAGAATCCAATACTTCTCTTGCATTAATGTTTGTGATCGAAGACATTTTTACTTTTTAATTAGGTTTAAAAATTGATCAAATAAATATTTTGAGTCATTAGGACCGGGTGCAGCTTCAGGATGATACTGCACACTAAAAGCAGGTAGAGTTTTGTGTTTTATTCCTTCAACGGTGTCATCGTTTAGGTTTATATGTGTTATTTCCAGTTTATTATTCTCTTCAACATCATTACGTTTAATCGAAAAACCATGATTTTGTGAAGTTATTTCACACTTTCCAGTTTCAAGATTTAAAACCGGATGATTTATTCCCCTATGCCCATTATGCATCTTATAGGTAGAGACCCCTTGACTTCTAGCAAAAACTTGATGTCCTAAACATATTCCAAAAATAAACGCATAGAATAGTCCTGCTAATCCTCCGACTAGTAGAGTCAATATCAACGTCCCAATAGCGGTGATATGCAGGAATGTATCTTGAAAGCGTATCTTCATAATC
>JBMYOR010000320.1:0-4187 GCA_049599535.1 Bacteroidia bacterium
GTTTCCGAGCAATTGAGTCGACATTGGTCGAGGACTACCGTCGACGAATGTCGACTACTCGGCCGGAGCAGCGAGGACCACCGACGACCAAAGTTGGCTCAAGATCTTCATCTTGTGGTTCATCTCGCGGGAAAAGCTCACAGTATACCAAAAACTGATAAGGAGAGTAGAGAATTTTATGATGTAAATCTAAATGGTACAATAAATCTTTTTGAAGGTATTAAACACAATTGCAGCCCAAAGACAAGAGTAATATTTGTTAGCACAGTGGCTGTTTACGGATTGGAAGAAGGTGAAAACATTTTAGAAAATCAAGCGTCAAATCCAAAAACTCCGTATGGATTGAGCAAGTTTCAAGCAGAAAAATGGTTAACGGAGTTTGCAGATAACTCAAATATTAAACTCACTATTCTTAGATTACCCTTGGTGGTAGGGCCAAAAGCCAAAGGAAACCTTGGTGCAATGCTCTCTGCAATTAGAAAAGGACGGTACTTTTCCATTGGGGATGGTACTGCAAGAAAAAGCATGGTGCTTGCTAACGATATTGCCGATCTAATTTCATCTGATAATTTGAAAAGTGGTATATACAACCTTACGGATGGCTTACACCCGAGTTTTAGAGAACTGGAAATGGCAATAGTCAGTCATAATGATTGTAGGAAGATTAAGAAGATTTCCAAGTCAATGGCCAAATTTATAGGATTGTTTGGGGACGTTTTAGGAAGTAGGTTCCCAGTGAATTCCCAAACTATAAAAAAAATGACCACGTCTCTAACATTTGATGATATTAAAGCAAGAAAGGAAATGAATTGGTCTCCGAGAAGTGTTTTGTCCGATTCATCTTGGCTGTGACTTTTCATTTAATTACAAGTACAAATGACCGCAATAACAATTAGATTAATTGATTTCACTGCCGCCCTAATTGGTATTATAGTACTTTCACCTGTACTACTAGTTCTTACGTTAATCGGAGTTTTTGATACTGGGTCACCGTTTTTCCTTCAAAGTAGAATAGGGAAGAATCAAAAGGAGTTTACACTGATAAAATTCAGGACAATGTTTTTAGATACGCCATCAAAAGGTACACATGAAGTTAGTTCTTTTCAAGTAACTAAATATGGCCAATTTCTTAGGCGTACTAAACTAGATGAGTTACCACAATTATGGAATGTTTTAATTGGAAGTATGAGTCTTGTTGGTCCAAGGCCTTGTCTTCCAGTTCAAATTGAGTTAATTCAAAAAAGAAATAAAAAAGGAGTTTTTAATAGTAAACCGGGAATCACGGGGTTAGCTCAAACAAAGAATATCGATATGTCAACTCCAGAATTACTTGCGTTGACAGATGCGGAAATGATTAAGAATTGGTCAATTCAGTCCTATTTTCGCTACATATTCATGACCCTATCTGGCAAAGGTCAGGGGGATGCAATTAATGCATAGAAAAGGAATGTTCTAAGCAAGATTTTAAATAAGTACGATGAAACCAATTCAGATGGTTGACCTAGTGGGTCAGTATGAGGAAATAAAACGTGAAGTTGATAGAGCTATAATGGATACTATAGCTTCTTCTAGGTTCATTGGAGGGCCAGAAGTTAAATCCTTCCAAGAAGAGTTGGCAACTTATATTAATGCCAATCACGTAATAACATGCGCAAATGGAACCGACGCGCTGCAAATTGCCATGATGTCATTGGGTTTAAAACCTGGTGATGAAGTAATTACGGCAAGCTTTACTTATGTAGCCACTGCAGAGGTTATTGCACTATTAAACCTGACCCCGGTATTAGTAGATGTAGATAGTGAAACTTTCTGCTTAGATATAGAGCAAGTAAAGGCTTCGATTACTAAAAAAACTAAGGCTATTGTGCCAGTTCATTTATTTGGGCAATGTGCTCCAATGGAGGAAATAATGTCCATAGCGAATGAACACGATTTGTATGTAATAGAAGATACAGCCCAAGCAATTGGAGCAACATACACATTCAGTGATGGTAGAAAACAAAAAGCAGGTACAATTGGTCATATTGGTTGTACATCCTTTTTTCCATCAAAAAACCTTGGATGCTACGGAGATGGCGGAGCGGTTTTTACAAATGATGTAGAGTTGGCAACTAAACTTAGGGTGATAGCAAATCATGGGCAGACAAAACAGTACTACCACGATTATATAGGTGTAAACTCAAGGCTTGATGCTATTCAGGCGGCAATATTAAGATGTAAGTTACCACATCTAGATAGATACAACGCGAAAAGGCAATTTGCAGCAAAAAAGTATACCGATGCTTTCAGTGCATTTGATGCGTTACTTGTACCAATGACAGCTTCATATACTGATCACGTTTTTCATCAGTATACAATGCAGTTAATAGGTCTTGATAGAAATCAACTTAGACAATATTTGGCTGAAAATGATATTCCAGCAATGATTTATTACCCTATTCCTCTTCATCAACAAAAAGCATATAGCGATAATAGGTATCCTGACGGATATTTTCCTATTTCTGAGAAATTGGCGGCAAGTGTACTTTCTTTACCAATTAGTCCTAACTTAATGCCTGATCAACAGGAATACATCATTCAGAAAATAAAAGAGTATTTAAAAAATGTCTAAAGATTACTTTGCCCATGAAACAGCCGTAGTTGATGGCGGTTGTGAGATTGGAAACGGAACCAAAATTTGGCATTTTTCACACATAATGTCTAATTGTAAAATTGGTGAGAAATGCAATATTGGCCAGAATGTCGTAGTATCCCCAAAAGTGGTGCTCGGAGCCAATGTTAAAATACAAAACAATGTATCGATATATACTGGTGTTACCTGTGACGATGATGTGTTTTTAGGACCTTCTATGGTATTTACCAATGTAACCAATCCGCGTAGTGCAGTTAATAGACGAGGAGAATATTCAAAAACACACGTAGGAAAAGGAGCTTCAATTGGAGCAAATTCAACTATTGTTTGTGGGCACGATATTGGCAAATTTGCCTTCATAGGGGCAGGGGCTGTTGTAACGAAAACGGTTCCAGATTATGCTCTCGTAGTAGGTAATCCAGCACGGCAAATAGGTTGGATGAGCGAATTGGGATTTAGACTGTATTTTGATCAAAAAGGAGTGGCATTTTGTCCTGAGAAAAAGGATAAATACATTTTGAATGACAATATTGTTATTAAAGAATAAAAGTGAGTGAAGATTTGGTACGTTAGTCCATATGCCAGTCCTGAAAAATATGGATGGCATTCTCGTCCTTATATCATGTCAAAGTTTTTAGCAAATCGTGGTCATAAGATTACGATTTTTGCTTTTAAAGGCAGTCATTATCTTAGGTCAAGTAAAAGACCCAAAGAAAAGGTTGAATTTATTAACGATGTTAAGTTTAGATGGCTTCCTTCAATAATAATTCTTAAGCAATGGATTCTTGTAAGATATCTTAATTGGAAGATGTATAATTACTTTTTGAAGTTGATTGTGTCTGAAACATCTAAAGAAAAACCAGATGTTGTCATATTCAGCATACCAAGTCTCCACCATGTAAGTTTAATCCCTTGGTTCAAAATTAAATTTCCAAATTCAAAAGTTGTTTTTGAAATACAAGACATTTGGCCCCTGAGTGTAGAGCAGTTAAGTGAACGACTTCCATTTAATTGGTTTTGGAAGCAAATGAAAATAGAAGAAGAAACTGCCATGAACTTAGCTGATTCGATTATTGCTGTTCAGCCGAAAATAGTAGATTATGTTCGCAAGTATTTTCCAAAGATTCAAACAAAAAAAGTATTCTTTTTACCCCATGCTATTCCATTAAGTGAAATTGCAGAATCACAAGACACAATTCGTGTTTATGATATTTGCTATGCAGGCACGATAAGCAGAGCAAATGATCTCCAAACTCTTATCAAAGCCTTACATTTATTTAAGGCAAAAAATAATTTTGAGCTAAGAGTGGTACTAATGGGAGCTGGTAAAAACCTAAATGCAATTAAAAAAATGGCAAAAGGGTTAAAAAATGTTCTTTTCACGGGGTGGCTACCTAGAACAGATTGTCTTGAATTAATAAGGCAGAGCTCAATTTGTTTTGATGGTTTTTTGGATCTGTATCTATATGAATACGGGTTTTCTAGACTTAAATGGGTGGATTACATGGCCAAGGGAAAACCCATATTGGTAACATACTCGGGGAGTCCAATAGAT
>JBMYOR010000321.1:0-4179 GCA_049599535.1 Bacteroidia bacterium
AAAAGCTTAAACACATTTTAAAATCGAACTCAGGTTATCAATCACTGCTTTCTAATAATCAATCAATTTAGTGCCAAAACACGAAAATGCGAAGCTTAAACTGATTGAATGGAAATTTACACAAGAAAAATCAATTAGTATTTCAAGTCTTTTTTTGGTTTAAAGCTAACAAGCCCTAAGGCTACTTAAACAGTAAAAGATTGTAGTTTTTTTGAATTAGAATTTAAGCTCTACTATTATTTCGTTTTTTCTATTAACCACATCGTATGGTGGATTATAGCCTAGATATGAAAACTGATTAGAATGCTTAATACCTTCAGTTTGCAAAGCAATAATTAACTTTTGCTTGTATTTGCATCGTTGGCCCAGCCACCAAAAGTTATAGCAGCAACAGTTTTTTGGGGTTCTTCTTTAAAAGTTATATCGCTGCTATTGGGTTCTGGTAAATCTTTTTTACTCAAATCTTTAGGCACCATAAACATCATGGTCATTGAGTCTTCTAGGGTCATGGCTACTGGCGATGTCATTGCGATTTTTTGTTGTTTACTATTGCCCCCAAAAATGTAGCCCGCTAAAACTCTAAAACCTGCGCTTGATGCTTGTTGATAATTGTTTGTGGGCATTTTAACTGATGTAAATAAGCCCGATTCATAATTTCTCACTTCAAAATTCTCATACTTTTTAACTACGGTATAAGCATACTCTTCTATTTTATTTCTACTACTCATAGCAAATACTTGCACAATTAAAAAAACTAACAAAACAACACCAACAATTACAACGAGCACTTTCATTTTCAAACTTATTAAATAATAAAACCCCAACTAGGCTTTTAAGTTTAGCATATAACACTAAAAACAGTAGCATCAATTTATTTGAAGCATCGTGGTTTTTAGTGGTTTATAGAATAGAGGTATCAGTATTACAACCACAAGCACTGCAATGGACTCAAGTCCAACGTTCCTGATCAGTTACGTATTACTTTACTCATTTGTGTTAAACTTTGGCATATTTACCAATACACTTTTAAAAAAACGAGCAACATACAAACTCCAATTAATTACATGTTTTAAAAAAGTAGGCAAATCTTTAATATTTGCAGCATATTGGCAAAATATAAAAATCACCTTTCTAAATTGTTGTATCACATATTTAAGGGTACTTTGCCCCTAATAATGCGCATTTTTAAATTACTTATTCAACGGTTACAAATTCTGGTACTTATAAGCCTTTTGGGCTGTGATGCCAAGGCTCAAACCCACCACTACGAAAGCCTAATACTGCCTGGCGATACATTCTCATATTTAGTACCTACTAAACCCATAAATACAAATTGGAAATTTATTATTGATAAAAACGAATTATGGCCAAAAGGCGCAACAGGAATTGGCTACGGAGACAACGACGATAAAACCATAATAAAAAATACTGTCTCGGTTTATATTACAAAATATTTCACTGTTTATAATAAGTCTATAATAAACTCACTTTTGCTAGATATTGACTACGACGATGGATTTGTAGCCTACTTAAATGGAAAAGAAATAGCCCGAAATAATGTTGAAGGTAATCCACCTGCGTATGACCAACCTAGTATTACATGGCGAGAAGCCACCTTGTATTATAATCAAACGCCAGAAAGGTATTCAATTGACAAAGATTTACTGAATAATGGTCTAAACAAACTTGCTATTCAGGTACACAATCAATCAGAAAACTCATCTGACCTTAGTATTATCCCAACACTATCAGTAGGCATAACCAATAGCCAAAGGCAATACAGAGCCGTGCCAAACTGGTTTATTATACCACCTGAAAAAGTAGTACTCACCAAATCACATTTGCCAATAGTGGTTGTAAATACAATTGATACTAATGAAATTCCGTTTGAACCAAAGGTTGAAGCTGAGATGTATATAATTTACAATGCTGACAGTGCTTTTAATCATGTAGCCGATTTAGAAAATAAAAATGCTCTTCATTTTTCAGGTAAAATAGGAATTGAAGTGCGCGGATCTTCATCAAGTCTTTTAGCTAAAAAGCAATATGCACTCACCACTCTATTACCAAATGGCGAAAACAATAATGTGAGCTTGTTTGGTTTCCCTGCCGAAAATGATTGGATTCTAAATGGCTTGGCTTACGATTCATCATTAATAAGAGATTATATAAACTATCGATTATCTGAACGAATAGGGATGTATGCATCAAGGGGCAAGTATTGCGAACTTATTTTAAATGGCCAATACGCCGGCATTTATCTTTTTCAAGAAAAACTAAAAGTAGATGATGATAGAATTAAAATTTCGAAAATTAGCAATTACGATAATGATGGTGCTGAGTTAACAGGCGGCTACATAATTAAAGCCGATAAAATAGAAGGTACCGACCCATTGGCTTGGAGCATGCCCAATGGTATTGGTTGGAACACCAATTATGTATACGAATACCCAAAACCAAATATTATAACGAATGAACAAGCTGAGTACATAGAAAATTATTTTTGGGATTTGGCAGAGCATGCAAAAAACTCAGACATTATTAGCGGCTACCCATCAAAAATTGATGTACCATCATTTGTAAAATTTATGATATTGAACGAACTTGGCTCTAATGGAGACGCCTATCAGTTTAGTACTTTTCATCATAAAGATAGAAACGGAAAATTAAATGCAGGGCCCATTTGGGATATGAATTTAACATTTGGTAATGATCTTTTCTTTTGGGATTACGATAGAAGCAAAACCGATATTTGGCAACACTATGACTTTGAAAATGTGGGTGCTGCCTATTGGCATGAGCTTTTTGAACAACGCGATTTTAAATGTAGTTTAACTAAGCAATGGCAAAAGTTATCGAAAAAAGGCGCCCCATTAAACGCCCAAAGCATTAATGAGTTAATAGACAGCGCTGCCAATATTTTTGGTGATGCGCTAATAAGAGAGCAACAAACCTGGCAATCTGTTACTCAGTTTAAGCAAGAAATTGAGCAAATGAAAATATGGACTACTGCTAGAGTTAATTGGATGAGTAATGAGCTTAACAAAACCAACAATTGTGCTGAACAAAATGAATATCCACTTGTAATTTCTAAAATTCATTACCACCCCAATAGTGTTGATGGCTATGCTGAAAACCACCTAGAATATATTGAAATTACCAATGCTAGTAATAATAAAGTAGACCTAACAGGAATATATTTTGGTGGATACGATATTGTATACCATTTTAGAAACAACGCCAGTATTCAAGCCAATGAAAAAATATACTTGGCCAATAATGCGCAGATATTTAACGAGTTTTATGGTAAAGTAGCCTTTGGAGAATACTATAAAAACCTATCGAACTCGGGTTATAATTTAAAGTTGCTTGATGCTTTTGGAAACATTATTGATCAGGTACCCTACCAAGATAGCTTACCATGGCCAACTGAAGCTGATGGCGGTGGATATTGCCTTGAATTGATTGATATTTTTAGCAACAATAAATTAGCCCAAAATTGGCGAGCCGCTACACCATTATTAACTGAACCCAGCTCTGATGCGTTTAACGTGGCACTTTTTCCGAACCCTACAACCGGTTTAATTAATGTTAGAAGCGATAGAACTCTTGAGCAAATTGAAGTTAGTAACATTTCGGGTAAAATAATAATGAATATAAATGTAAATGACAGTGTAGTACCGCTAGATTTTTCAATGCTAGATGCAGGAATATACACTTTGACCTTGGTGAGCCAAAATGGCCTTAAGAAGATTAAAAAGGTTTCATTGATTACGAATTAAACCATGAAAACTAACAAAACCTTTTGCCCTAAAAATCAACAAGATTGGAGAAAATGGCTTGAAGACAACCACCAAAAAGAAGATGCCATTTGGCTTGTTTACTTTAAAAAGAATTCACCAAAATACAATCTTAATTGGAGCCAAGCAGTTGACCAAGCGCTTTGCTTTGGTTGGATAGATAGCCTTGCTAATGCCATTGATGATGATAAATACAAGCAATACTTTAGCAAAAGAAAACCAAAAAGCATATGGTCTAAAGTTAATAAAGACAAGGTTAAACTACTTATTGAAAAAAGCTTAATGACCGAAGCCGGCTTAAAAGCAATTGACATTGGAAAGGCCAATGGTTCTTGGACTTTTTTAGATCAAGTAGATGCGCTCATAGTTCCAGAAGATC
>JBMYOR010000322.1:0-4178 GCA_049599535.1 Bacteroidia bacterium
AGCTCCTACTACTACCCAGGTAAGACTTTTACCACCTAAAAAATAACCAGATGTTTTATTCTCATTGGCTTCTTTTTTCTCTTGCCTAAAAACCCATAAGGCCACAACAAGAATTATTATAAAATAAGAAGCAATTATGCTAATGTCAAGCGTATTTAATCCTTCAAACATTAGCTTAGATTATAATTCTAATTTTTGCTTTTTCACCCGTATTGGCTTTTCAGCTGGCTCATTGCTAGGTTCTACAAAAAATGGATAATTAGCATACGCTACTTTACCACCTTCATCATAAGCAAATACAAACAATCTATAAGCACCTTCTTCTTTGGGAGCTTCAAATAGAAAAGAACCACCTTTCTTTTTACCATATAACCCCAAAACTGGCGGTGGTGCTGACTCTTTGTCTCCACCAGCTTTAATATCAGTTGATTCGGGCAAAATTTGCCATTTGTATTTTAATTTTTCGCCATCAGGATCGTCAATATCAACCTGGGCGGTATAGCGCTGATTAGATTGGAGTATTATGTTCTTAGTGCCTTTTGGTGCTCCTTCTATTGTAAATGAATTAAGGTTAGGAGCTAAATTTTTTGGTTGCTGGCCGGTCCAAGCAATTTGTAATTTATCTAAAGTACTGGTCCAATCGCCATCAGCTGTAAACAAACCATACCATGTAGATGTGGTTTCTTGCTTTTGCCCCCAAAGAAAAACATATGAGCCAACGCATCTATTTCGGTAGGCTTTGATATAGTTGTTGTATCTGTTCTCATAAATTTCGGCTTTCTCTTTACTACTTTGCTCATAAGGTGCTCCCCATTTGGTTTTAGTTACTTCCCAATGGCCTGTTGGTCCCCACTCTGTAATCATAAATGGGCCCTTCCAACCCCATTTTACTAAACTTTCTGGTACCATTCCTATTTCGCCGTAGGTATTTACTCCGTAAAAATCAATTGAAGGACATCGCTCCTTTATTAGTTGTACTTCGGTAGAATCTAAACCTGCTGTAACAGTAGTAATAGGATGATTGCCATCAACCTCTTGTATCATTTTCGAGATTTCTTCAACTGCATACCACACTTTGGTATTTGAGTAAAAAAGATCTACTTCGTTGCCTACTCCCCAACATAATAATGCAGGATGATCCTTAATTTTTGGTATCGCAGCTTTAAATCTTTCAAACTGCCTTTTTACAGCAACATCATCATTATAATCAAATCCGTGTCTCTCATGACCCACCCAAAGCCCCATCATTACGGTTAAGCCATTTTCATGTGCCATATCTAAAATTTCTTCGGCATCATCAAGGCTCCAGGTCCTAATAGAATTACCTCCGCATTTTTTAAGCTCGTCGATATAAGTTTTACCACCGGCACCTTTTACGTAATAAGGATTTCCGTCTCTTACAAACGTCCATTGGCCATTAATTTGTTTAAGCTCAGTTTTAACTACCTGAGCGTTTGCTGCAAATGCAAAAAGCACGAGCAAAACAGTACTAAATCGTAAAATCGAAACCATCATCAATTAATTCTTTATATCTTTTCTCGTTAAACTTAAAAAGTTTGGCAGGTCTGTGCTTTACATTTTTCTGCACTTCATTTAAAGGCTCTAAAAGTTTCATATCTAAAACCTTTTTTCTAAAATTAGGTTTATCAAATTTTTCGTCAAGTAAACTTTCGTAAAAAGCCTGCAAATCAAGAAGTGTAAATTTATCTGGCAAAAGACTAAACCCTAGTGGTTGTCTTCTCGCTTTTTTTCTTAGCCTATCAATTGCAGCATTTACTATATTATTGTGGTCAAACGGCATTGATGGGATCTCATTTATTTTGTGCCACTTTACTTGTTTAGCCCATGAGTGAGCTTCGGGCCTGTAGTTTTCTTTATTTATTAAAGAAAAATATCCAACGGTTACTACCCTACCTTCAGGGTGCCTATCAACTTCACCAAAGGCCTGCGCTTGCCCTAAATACATATTATTTAGGCCTGTAAGTTCAAAGAGCACACGCTTAGCTGCATCATCAATATTTTCTTTTGGATAAACCAAATCCCCTGGTAAAGCCCAACTGTTTTCATACAGTTCGGTTCCTCTTTGTATTAATAGGAGTTCAACACTGCCTTCATCAAAACCAAAAATCACGCAGTCAACCGAAACCGCGAAAGAGTAAAATTCAGCTAAAGGAATGCTATAGATTTGTTCAGAATTAAATTTGGGTTCCTTTTGTTTCATACTAACTCAATGCTTGTGCCAAATATAGGAATTATTTACTTATTGTACTTTATACTATAAAGTAATGGTAAAAATTACCATTAACATTTTGGCAGTTTAAAAATTAGTGCGAACTTGCCCCATTATTAATCAAATTTTAAAAAATGAGTAAAAAACTACTTTTTAGTGTAATGTTTATGGCCGTAGGGTTGTTTTCATTTGCACAAACCGTTGACATTACTTTTGAAGTAAATGCAGCCAACATTACCGTTGACGCTAAAGGGCTTCACATTGCTGGTGGTTCAGAATTTGGCGTACCAGGTGACCACCCAATGACTGATGCTGACAATGATGGCATCTGGACTGTAACCATTTCAAAACCGGTAAACACATCAAGTCACTGGACCATTTTAAATGGTGGAGATGACTGGGGTCAAAAAGAAAACATTGCTGGTTTATCTTGTGCTGACCCAAACAATTTTAACGATAGTTTTTACCAAGAGTAACCCAAGATACTACAATCAAAACTTGCTACGGTGAGTGTTCAACAGATGGTTCTTGCTCTGCTCCTGATACAAGAGTAGCTCCTGAATTACCAATTAGTTGGGATGAAGATCAAGATGATGTAAACTTTAACATTGTGACTTTTGATGGCGCAAGTGCTGCAATTGTTGAAAGCCCAACTGAAGCCGGAAACATGGTATTAGAAGTTGAAAAACCTGCTACAGCTCAACAATGGGCTGGTGTAATCTTAGGAGACGCTGGTCTTGGTTCAGTAATGCCTTTTGATGCTAACAACAATAACTTAGTAGCAAGAGTATGGTCTCCAAAATCAGGAATGCCAGTAATGTTGAAAATTGAGAATTCTGATAATGGTGGAATTTTTGTTGAAACTCAAGCTACAACTACTAAAGATGGAGAATGGGAAGATTTAGTATTTGACTATACTAATCCTGGACCTAACACAAATCCAATCGACTACAATAACGACTATGATAAGCTTGTAATATTTTTCAACTTTTTACAAGATCCAATGGGAGTTGATTACACCTTTTATTTAGATGATGTACAGTTTGGCGATGAAATCATAGAAGCTGAAACTTATGATGTTACTTTTAGAGTTGACATGAACAACTATACCGATGCATTTACTAATGTTTACTTTAGTGGTACATCAAACGAATGGTGTGGGGATTGTGCTCCATTGACCGACGATGATATGGACGGTGTATATGAGATCACTGTTAGTTTTGAAGAAATGGGCGAAACTGACTATAAATTTCAATTAGATGGTTGGGCTGCACAAGAATCATGGCCAACAGAAGGTAACCCTGAGTGTACTAAAGTTTTTGATGGTCAATTCGTAAATAGAGTTATTGATGTACAAGAAACTACTACGCTTGATGTTGTTTGTTGGAATGAGTGCGTTGCTTGTGGCGCGGCTCCTGTAGATGTAACTTTCCAAGTTGATATGAACCAATATGAAGACGATTTTTCTGCTCTTAACTTAAATGGAAGTTTCAATGGATGGTGTGGAGAGTGTACTCCTATGAGCGACGAAGACCAAGATGGTATTTATGAAGCCACAGTTTCATTAACTCCTGAAGATACAGTAGAATATAAATTTGTTATTGGCAACTGGGAAGTACAAGAAGAATTTACTGAAGGTGATGAGTGTACAAGCACTATTGATGGCTTTACAAACAGATCATATATTGTAGGTTCAGAAGCTACTACTATTGATGCAGTTTGCTGGAATAGCTGCGAAGCTTGCCCAAGTGGATTTGGTGAGCTTAATGGTAATGCATTTACTGTAAGCCCTAACCCTTCAAACGGTTTATTCAATATTAACTTTACAAACAATGTTGAGATTGTAGATATCTTAGCTCCATCTGATAAGTTTGATCACTCTAGATTTAACCCAGTTTGTGGTAACCCTAAGTTTATCTTCAAGAATTTATCTAACCAAAACATTACT
>JBMYOR010000323.1:0-2349 GCA_049599535.1 Bacteroidia bacterium
TGAAATCTCGCCTGCCGATCACCGCAACCGATGTGTTCGATTTTCGCGATGAATACATAGCAAACAGAAATTTAATCGCTTGGAATTTTTATAACCCAAAGCCTTTGGGCACAAACCACTGCCAATAGAGATTTAATTGATGTTACACACTATAGCATTGAGCTCGATTTAACAAAATTCACCAAAGAGCTTAAAGCAACCGCTACGGTTAATTTTATTGCGAAAAAAAACACCAATCAAATTGAACTTGATTTTGTAAAAACCAGTAACAAAAAAGGTATTTCCATTAAATCAATAGAATTCAATCACCTAATTGAATGGATTCATGAAAAAGATATTATAAAAATTACCAGTGCTAAAAGGTTTAATAAAGGAGAATCTTACTCAGTAGCAGTTACTTATAAAGGCATGCCCAGCGATGGCTTAATTGTAAGCCAAAACAAACATGGCCAACACACGGCCTTTGGAGATAACTGGCCCAATAGAGCGCACTATTGGTTTCCTTGTATTGATCACCCCAGCGATAAAGCATATATTGATTGGAAAGTGCGCTACCCTAGCAACTTAGCACTAATTGCCAATGGCGAACTAATCAGTGAACAAAGTATTTCAAAAAAAACCAGATACAATCATTACAAAAGCACAACCCCACTGCCTACAAAAGTTATGGTAATTGGGTTGGCCAATTTTGCCGTATCAGATGCCTGTATGGCCAACGATGTAGCCGTAACTAGCTGGATCTTTGAACCGCAAAAAAATGAAGGCTTTAATGATTATGCCATTGCTTGCGATGTGCTTAAATGGTTTGAAAATAAGATTGCTGACTACCCTTACAGCAAATTAGCCAATGTGCAAAGCAAAACCCGATACGGTGGTATGGAAAACGCTTCGTGCATTTTTTATTTTGAAAATTCGGTTACCGGTACAGGCTCGGTTGAAGATTTAATAGCTCATGAAATTGCACATCAATGGTTTGGCAATTCGGCTACCGAATCTGATTGGCCACACCTTTGGCTAAGCGAAGGTTTTGCTACCTATTTAACTGACTTATATATTCTTGAAAAATACGGAACTGAAGCATTTAGAAAAAGAATCATTCAAGAACGCCAGACTGCTATTAACTTTTACAACAGGTATAAAGCACCTGTGGTTGACACTTTGGCTCAAGACCCAAAGGTTTTGCTTAATCCAAACTCTTATCAAAAAGGTGCCTGGTTTTTACACATGCTACGTAACGAAATTGGCGATAGCATGTTTTGGGATGTAATAAGAACCTATTATCAATTTCATCAATTATCAAATGCAACAACCAATGATTTTGCAAATTCGATTAAAATGGTGGTGGGCGAAGATTACTCTTGGTTTATAAACCAATGGCTCAGAACTAGCGGACATCCGCAATTATTAATTGAAACTAAAAAAGTTGGAAATAAAGCCCTTGAAGTAAAGGTGATTCAACAACAAAAAGAACCTTTTGTATTTAAACTACCCTTTTCAATATCATACAATAACGAAACCGTCTCGCAATCAAAATTGATTACCAAAAAAGAGTCTACTTTTTTAATTGAACTAAAAGAAGAAATGATTGATTTTAAAGTTGACCCTAGGGCCAAATTGTTTTTTGAATACGAATTAAAAGATTAGGTCGTTTTCTAAATTTGAGAAAACCACTACTTTTATTAAGACCTATAGAAAACTATTCAACTATAGTAGTATCGTGCTCTGCTTTAACAAAATTGATTTCTTGAGCACCGTTGTTGTTACCATTGGTTTGGCCAAAATAGTGTGACCAAGCGTACACAAGGGTTAAAACCAAAAAAACATTAAATACTACCAATGAAATTTCCATTACCAAGCCCTGAAATTTAAAGTGTTTCAATTTATTTAACATCCTCAAGCAATTTTATAGTGTAATTAACATGAATCAAATACAATTCCAAACTAGCGCAATTGTATAAGTCCCATCAATTGCCTCCCAAAAATAGCTAAATGTTTATTAATGCAAAACTTATCCAAACTTTCTTAAGGTTAAGTTGCTTTTCACATAATTTAATCGAAGACTTAATTCTACCACAATATGAAAATCCCTTGTTACTTTCTTATAATCATGATAATGGCTCTTAGCAGCAAAATTGCTTTGGGTCAAAACCTAATTTTATCTCAATTTGCCAATGGTTTTGATCAACCCATAAGCATTGCAAACTGTAACGACAGCAGACTATTTGTAATTGAACAAAAAGGGATAATAAAAATTATTGATACTGCTGGCGTAGTAACCCTTTTGTTAACAACAACACTTACGAACCTGAAATTTGGGCTACGGGCTTAAGAAACCCCTGGAAATTTTCA
>JBMYOR010000323.1:2359-4177 GCA_049599535.1 Bacteroidia bacterium
TTACTGGCGGATTATGGATTGCTGATGTAGGCCAAGATAAGTGGGAAGAAGTTGATTTGCAAAAGTCGACAAGTATCGGAGGCGAAAACTACGGTTGGAGATGCAAAGAAGCTAGCTATGATTTTAATTCAACTAATTGCACAACTACTCAATTTATTGATCCAGTATTTGAATATGAAAATAAAGCTCAATTAGGTTGTTCTATTACAGGCGGTTTTGTTTATCGAGGTGCTAAATATAAAAGCTTGTTTGGCAACTATTGGGTAACCGATTATTGCTCAGGCAACATTTGGAAACTAAACAAAACACCACAAGAAACCATTGAAAACCAACTTATAGGCACCTTTAGTAAATATAACTACGTAAGCTTTGGCCAAGATACCTACGGCGAGTTGTATTTGTGCGAACGCGAAACCGGTAAAATTGTAAAATTAACAACAAACGAATGCAAACCTGTGGCTGCAATAACCCAATTAAACGACACATTGGTTTTAAATAAAAATGAAAAAATAAATGCCGTTATGGGCAATGGATTAAGCTACACTTGGTTTTACAATACTGAAAAACTACCAGAAACAAGCACATCGCTTTTAGCCGAAAAAGCTGGTAATTACCAATTAGTAGTTGCAAATGCCAAAAACTGTGCGGATACTTTTGATTTTCATGTGTCAGGAATAATTGACAATTTACCCAAAACCGAACCTGAACTTTTTAAAATATACCCAAACCCCGCCCAGGGTAGCCTAACCGTTGAATTGGCAAAAACATCCCGAAAAAAATCCACTCTAAGGGTAATAAGTGCTAATGGAGCCATTGTTAAAACAGTTTATTTGAATCAAAAAAACGAAATTTTAACGCTCAATATCAACAACTTAACTAAAGGTTTTTATTTAGTTGAGTACAATAACGGTACTCAAATAGCAAGTACTACTCTATCGGTTAACTAACAAATTCACCGACCATATTTACAATTTTCATGGTTTACTGATACATGCAGACCCTGAAATAATTTAATCGAAGCTTTGAATATATTCAACGTGTAATTATTGCATTTCATCGGCTTTTAATGAATATTTGTCCCGTTCAAACAATTAAAACTAAAAGTCATGTTACTTAGAATTAAACTTTCGATTGCAGCTCTTTTTCTCGCAGTGGTAAGCTATGCCGGAAATCCGGTTGACCAACGCACAAATGATTGGAGCAATGCTGGTAACGATAATTTCTTTTTCGCAGAAAAACAGATTAACATACAGAATAATCCAGGTTGCGATTTTAAAGGCAATGCCTATAATGATGAAGCCCTTACAGAAGCCATTGATGAATTAGGCGATAATGGTGGGGTTATATTTTTTGATGCGGGAGTATACCTATTTAAAAATCAAGTAAACATACCGAGCAATGTATTAATTAAAGGTGCAGGACAAACTACCATACTTGTATTTGACTTAGCACAAGAAGTTGATGCCATTACCTTTAATGGTAAACTAACCAATCAAGCATATGAGTTGGCTAATAGTGCAATTGCGGGCAACAACTATATTGAGTTGGTAGCCGCTAACGGGCTTGAAATTGGTGATTTAATTAAAATTGCCTTGCCCGAATCTGATTTAACTACAAGCGATTGGGCCAAAGGAAGTATTGCTCAACTGGCACGCATAAAATCAATTAACGGTTTAACTGTAGAGTTAGAAAACCCGCTCAGGCTAAAATTTGATATTAATGAAGTAGAAATTACAAAAATCGACCCTGTTAAAAATGCTGGTATAAGCTGCTTAAACATTCAGCGAAAAGATGCAACAAACTCACAAACCAGCAACA
>JBMYOR010000324.1:0-4170 GCA_049599535.1 Bacteroidia bacterium
TTGGATGGATAATGCTTGGGGTGTGGATTACAGAATTAAGATTTAGAATAAGACAATTAAAAGATAAATTTTATGAAAACCGCATATAGTGCATTGTTGTTGTTAATAATACCTGCGCTTGCAAAAGCTCAGTACGATCCTGAAACTTGGGATAATACTTTTAGAGAAAGCGGGAAAATATATGTTGTAGTTGCCGTAGTTTTATTGATTTTGTTGTCAATATTCGGTTATTTAATAACCCAAGATCGCAGATTAAGAAAACTTGAAAAAGAAACGAACAAATAATGAAAAAAGGAGGAATAATAGGATTGCTTGCTATAGCTGTTGCAGTGGCAGTAATGATTAGCACTTTTGGAGATGCGGGCTCTTATGGCACGTTTGAAATGGCAAAAGGTAATCCAGGAGTAGAATTTAATGTAGCCGGATCATTTATGAAAGAAATGCCGCAAGAGTATGATCCATTGGTAGATCCCAACCACTACACTTTTTTTATGCGCGATAGCTTAAATAACGAAATGAAAATCATTTATAAAGATGCTAAACCCACAGACATAGAAAAAAGTGAAAGGGTGGTAGTGATCGGAAAAGCAATAAATGAAAATGAGTTTGCGGCAAAAAAGATTCTTCAAAAATGCCCGAGTAAGTATAAAGAAGAAGAATTAGCGGCCAACTAAACAAAGCCAATACATGGAAATAACTTACCAAGGCGAGCATTTATGGATTGGAAACCTTGGCTACTTTTTTGTAGTTATGGCTTTTGGTGCCGCAATTTTAGCGTTTATAGCCTATCTCTTGAATGCAAAAACCAATGATGTAAGTTGGAAACGGATAGGTAGAATATCATTTATAATTCATGGTATATCAGTAATTGGCACTGTATCTACAATGGCCTATTTAATGAAAAACCGTTACTACGAATTTCATTATGTATGGTCTCACGTTTCAAATAATTTACCTGATATCTATTTGATTCCTGCTTTTTGGGAAGGCCAAGAAGGTAGCTTTTTACTATGGTCAGTTTTTCATGTTTTGTTGGGTTTTATACTTATAAAAACAGCTAAAACATGGGAGTCGCCCGTAATAATGATTATGTCATTGGCTCAAATTATGTTAAGTGCTATGCTGTTGGGCTTAGATATTTGGGGTGATGAACAAAAAGAGCTTGGAATGAACTTTTTTAGGCTCTTAAGAACCGAACTTGAAGCGCCAATTTTTAGCAGTGCCGATTATTTAAAAAGTATAAATGATGGCACAGGTTTAAATCCACTTTTGCAAAATTATTGGAACATTATACACCCGCCGGTGCTGTTTTTAGGCTTTGCTTTAACCATTGTTCCTTTTGCCTATGTTACAGGTGGCTTAATTACCAAAAGGCTAACTGATTGGGTAAAACCAACACTTGGCTGGACCGGTGTAACTGTAGGTGTGTTAGGTCTTGGAATTTTAATGGGTGGTGCTTGGGCATATGAAGCACTAACCTTTGGTGGTTTTTGGGCTTGGGATCCAGTTGAAAATGCAGTGTTGGTTCCTTGGTTGTTGGTAACAGCAGGCTTACATACACTAGTAATTTATAAAAATACTGGTAAATCATTAGTAGTTACCATGATTATGCTAATGGCTGGGTTTATCCTAATTCTGTATTCTACTTTTTTAACCCGTAGTGGTGTTTTGGGAGATACTTCAGTGCATTCATTTACCGATTTAGGTTTATCAGGACAGTTATTGGTGTTTTTATTGTCATTTACCTTGCTTGGAATAATATTGGTTATTTATAGGTACAAAAATCTTAAATCTCCAAAATCTGATGATGATTTTACATCAAGAGAGCTTTGGATGTTAATTGGAAGCCTGGCATTAACAGTATCAGCATTTCAAATTATTTTCTCAACATCTATACCTGTTATTAATAAAGTAGTGGGCTGGTTTGTGAGCGATTTCAGTATGGCGCCGCCAACAAATGCTATTGAGCACTACCATAAATTTCAAATACCGTTCGGCATTTTAATTGCTCTTTTAACAGCCGCCGGTCAATATTTTAAATATCGAAAAAGTCCAAAATCAGTTTGGAAAAAAATTGTTAGATCATTTATCATTTCGGTTCCACTTTCTATAATTCTGATTCTAGGGTTAAAAATTACAGATTTTGAGTTGGTCATTTTATTATTAGTTTCTGTTTACGCAATAGTGGGTAACCTCGAGTATTTATATCCAAGTTCTGGTAAAAAAACATATAATCCTTTAACTATTATTTTACGCTTGTTAATGGCTTTAAAATCTAAATATAATGGCGCTAGTATAGCCCATATTGGTTTAGGGTTGTTATTGTTAGGTGCATTAATTTCAAACGGCAAAAAACAAGTAGTATCTCGAAACGTATCAGGAACCGATTTTGGAGATGGATATTCAGATTTAGATAAGGTTCAAAACGTGCTGTTACCAAAAGGTAAACCCGTGCCAATGGGAGGTTACGTAATTACTTTTCACGGAGATTCATTAGTAGAGCCGAATCATTATTACAAAGTTGAATACAAAAAAATAGATAATGAAACTGGTAAAACTCAAGATAGATTTTACCTATACCCTAAGGCTCAAATAAACGATAATATGGGCTTGGTACCCGATCCGAGTATAAAACGAACCTTTGGTTGGGACTTGTATACCCACATAACATCAGTGCCAACTGGCGAAGAAAAAGAAGAGTGGAGCCCTGCTGTAAATCAAAATGTTGCCATTGGTGATACCATAAAATACCGAGACGCTGAGATTGTGGTAGGTATGATAAACCTAAATGCTGAAGTACCAGACGAGTTTAAAAAAGTGACTGACTCACTTTATGTAACTACTCTTGATTTGAGTATTACTAAGGGGGGCGAAACCGAAGTAATATCTCCTTATTTTATTATTCAGGGTACCAAATTGTATAGGCCAGCGGCTTATGGAGAAAAAACAGGTGTTAGAGCCTTTTTTGTTAATATCAATCGCGAAACCAAAGACTTTGAAATATCACTCTCAACTAAAAATGATAAGTCGCCTGATTATATAATTATGAAAGCTATGGTTTTTCCGTGGATTAATATTTTGTGGTTAGGCTGTGTGTTATTATTTATTGGAAGTTTAATTGCCGCATACCGCAGATTTACAGAACTAAATACTAAATCGTGATCAAAGGCATTGCCATAATTGGCTCAGGCAATACTGCTTGGCAATTGGCATATCATTTTGTAAAATCGGGTATTTCGCTGAATTATATAGCGGGTCGTAATGCTGCAAAAGTGGCTGAGATTGCAAGTGAGTTCAATATTGATGCCTATGATTTAGATAGTGATTTACCCAAGGCTGAAGGAGCCTTTATTTGCGTAAGTGATTCGTATATAGGTAAAGTATCTAGCAAAGTGACACAAAGTTTTAATTGGCAGGTGCATTGCTGTGGCTCTGTTTCGATACATGCATTACACGGTGCTGTTAAGGGAGTTTTTTATCCTTTGCAAACAATGACTAAAAATCGAGCTTTAAATGCTAAAAGCATTCCTATTTGCCTTGAATCAAACAACGATACTTTACAAAATCAACTCGAACAAATAGCTTTTAAATGTGGTTTTGAAAAAATCAATTTAAATAGTGATAAGCGAGCAAAAGCTCATATTTCGGCTGTAATGGTAAACAATTTTGTAAACCATGTGCTTTACAAATCGTTTCAATGGGCAGATTTAAATAAAATTGATGTGGCCCTATTTAAGCCACTGGCACAAGAAACCATTGTAAAAGCTTTTGACCTAGGCGGTTTAAAAAGCCAAACCGGGCCAGCCAAGCGAAAAAATACTGATATTATAAATGAGCATTTAACTGCACTAAACGAAAGTGCAGATATTAAAGAGCTTTACAAAAACATAACAAAATCAATAATAAAAGAATTTGAAGGATAGTAATTTATACCAAAGGTTATTAAATATAAAAGCCATGTTTTTTGATATGGATGGCGTTTTAACCAATGGAACTGTAATGGTAATGCCCGGTGATGAGCTAATAAGGTCAATGCACACCAGAGATGGCTCAGCTTTAGCAAGAGCAGTAAAACAAGGTTTTGAAATGGCTATAATATCTGCGGGATTTTCGCAGCCTGCTATTGATCGGTTTTACAAGTTTGGTATTGACCATGTGCATATGAATGCA
>JBMYOR010000325.1:0-4145 GCA_049599535.1 Bacteroidia bacterium
GGTGATGGTGGTTTAACCAATGGGGATAAGAACTTAAAAGCAAGATTTTTTTATCCAACGGGTCTTTTTATTGATTCAAAAGACAATATATACGTTGCTGATAAAAGTAATAGCAGAATCCGCCTGATCGAAAAAAGCACAGGAAATGTTTCGGCCGTATTTAAAGATTTATGGACACCTGAAGCGGTTATTGTAGATAGTACAGGCACAATAATTACATCTCACGGTTGCCAAATAATTGGTTTAAATGGCAATGATACATTTAGGGTTGGAAATTACCCAAGGGTAATGTGCGGCTATAAAAATGCCAGTGATACCAATGCCTTGCTTGATGGTGCCAAAGGGATATTGCAAATCTCAGCTAATGAGTATCTATTTTGTGATCAAAACAACCATGTAATTAGAAAATTTGAAACCGATGCATGTGTAAACGTAAAGGCCAATATTACTGCCAAAGGAAAATTAGAGTTTTGCGAAGGCTCAAGTGTTGACCTTGAAGGCCTAGGCAGTGCGAGCAATAGCTGGACCTGGAAAAATGGAAATAGTAGTAATACAACTATTACTGTAAACGAAACGGGTTGGTATACTTTAGAAGTAAATAAAAGTGTAGGCACAGCTTCGTGCTCAGATACTGCAGGGGTGTTTGTAAAAGTAAATGCTAATCCAGCACCACAAATTGTAGGAACCTTGAGCTTTTGCCCTGGCAAAAGCACTGAGCTAAGTACCAATAAGGCCTACAGTAATTATAGTTGGAGTACAAATGAAAGCACTAATAAAATTACCGTTTCAACTGCAACTACTATTGATGTAAAAGTTACCGATGCCAAGGGCTGCCAAGGAACATCGGCATCAGTAACAACATCAGTTTTTAAAACAAACAATCCGCAAATAACAGCATCTGGCAATACTGAGTTTTGCCAAGGTGAGTCTGTTGAGCTTGAAGCTACAGGTGGATTTACCAGCTATAAATGGAGCGACAATAGCTCCACAAATAAAATAACCGTTAGTGCTGCTGGTTTATATTCAGTTACAGTGGTTGATAACAACGGCTGCGAAACAGAGTCGAGCAATATTGAAGTTATTGTAAATCCTTTGCCTGCAAAACCTTCGGTGCAAAGTGATAATGATAGCGTTTATACCATAGCTAGTGCCGAAAGCTACACTTGGTATTTAGGCGGTAGCCAAATAAAAACCACTACAGTACCTTATATAATTGTTGAAGAGCCTGGCAAATATGCCGTTGAAGTTTTTGATGCCAATGAGTGTTCAAATTTGTCTGACGAGTATCAGGTAATAATAATGGGTACAAATAGAGTAAATGAGAGCATTAAATTATATCCTAACCCAGCAAGTACATTTTTAATGGTGCAAGGAATTAACAATTTTAATTACACCATTACAGATATTACGGGCAAACAAAGAGTAATTGGCCAAGCCACTAATAAAATAGAATTACCTGCATTGCCATCAGGTACATATTTTCTAAAACTTAAAAAGTTAGACCTTAACTACACTCATAGAATTATAATTGTGCAATAGCCATAAGCTGCGCTAAATGGCCAATTTTATTTATATAGCCAAATTTGGTAATCACTTTGAAACTAACGGTATCAACATTTGTGAGTGGCAAAAATGTGCTAATGAAATTGAAAATTTAAGGTTAATAAAAAACGATAATTATACCGATTTTGCATTAGAGACTTTTTCGCCAGAATTTAATGAATATACACCCGTATTTTGGATTGAAAAAACTGGAATCGGGTACATGAAAGATAAACCATTTTTTACCCATGAGCATACTTTTATTAAGGGGATTGAAATTGCTGTAAAACTTAATGCAAGTATTTATACGCAAGAATTAGAGCTTATTTATATGCAAAATTATGGCCCTATAAATAGTCCATTAAAATCAATTAACAACCCGCCATTGTTAGTTGATGATTTAGTGTTGCATAAAATTACGTTCAGAGATAATTATATTGAATCAATTGAAAAAGTAATTCAAATTAAAAAAGAAAACAGTAGGCGTAATTCAAAACCTGATTTACTTGCGATAGAAAAATTAATGGCAAGGCATATAAAAAAGTGGTGGCAGTTTTGGAAATAATAATATGATTTTGAGCAAAAAAAAGTGCTATTATATCTAAGTAATGGATAAGTGGAAGTGTAGTTGAGTAAATGACTTTTTTGTTTATTTAGAGCTTAGATTGTTTGGGGTTTGGGTATTCATAATAAATCAGTTAAAACCCATTAACCAAATTTTAGTATTAATAAAAACTCATTTTTAAATAAAAACAATGCGCTAACAATTAAAATGATCAAATCAAGAAAAGAGATATTAGAGCTTAATTCCACTTTTTCAAAATTTATTTTGGATTTGCAGTTGAGTAATAAACCTGAACCGTTTGAAGAAGGCGATAGAGTTGATAGTGCATCATTTAATTTAGTAGGAAACGATAAAGGAATAACCATACTCACAAATGAAATTGCCAATAAATTAACTCTTGAACAAAACAGGCAATTTGAGCAAAATCTTGATGAGAATCCTTTTTCTAATTCTATATGCTTAAACTTTTTAGAAAGCAGATTAATAATTTCTTCAAAACAAAAAGCTAATGATTATCTTTTTGACATTGCTAGTGCCTTAGAGCAAATAAGGGTTGATTTGAATGAAAGTGATTTAATGGTTTTAGCCGTTGAAAATACCCCGTGGCTTAGTCAGCAGAATGAATATGAGCCTGTGAAAAAAGCTTTGACTTATTTAAAAGAAAAAATTGATGTGGATTTTAGTGGTGGTTTTTTACTTTAAAAATATACCCTTATTGAGTTTATAAATCATCTTTTTTGGCTCACTAGGTGCAATGCAAGTCTGCCATTTTTTTATATGTCATTTCCAAAAGCAAAAACAATAATTTCAATATGTAAATATGGCGTGTTACATTTTGAGTTTTATAGCCAAAATGAAAAAAATATAATACTTAAAACCTTGTTAGACTTATGCTTTAAACAAATTGATAGTTGTATTGATCCGGTAGAATTTGATAATTTTAATGCAAGAAAATTGAAGATTAGCAGCTAATTATGTATTTACAAAGTTGACTTAATAAAATAAAACCAAAGCATTAATTAGGTTTTAAGCTATATGTCTAAGGTTGTTTAGGTTTTATAAACCAGTTTTAAAAATGAAATTACATTGAAAAAGAAATTATTAGTAACGGGCACTAGTGGCTTTTTGGGCTGGAATGTGGTGAAAGTTGCACGGGAGCGCTTTTATGTAAGTGCGCAGTACCGAACACATGATCCACAAATAAATGGAGTTGTTAGCCATCAGGCTAATTTAGAAGATGAAATATCAGTTATTAATCTGCTTGGCAGAACTGAGCCCGATTTTATTATACACTGCGCTGCAGCGTCGCATCCAAATTTTTGCGAGCAAAACCCTGATGAAAGTTATAAAGCCAATATTTTGGCCAATGAAATTTTATCAAAGCACTGTGCGGAGCGCGGAATAAAGCTTGTGTTTACATCAAGCGATTTGGTTTTTGACGGTACCAAAGGCAACTATGCTGAAGATGATACCAGAAATCCAATAATGCTCTATGGAGAGCATAAAGCAAAAGCTGAGGATATTATATTAAAAAATGCACCCAACTCGGCTATTTGCCGTATGCCTTTAATGTTTGGGCCCGTAGGTAGTGTGGGTGTGAGTTTTATACAAGGCTTTATTCAAAAATTTAAAGCAGGCGAAAGTTTAGGGCTTTTTTATGATGAAATTAGGAACACATTATTTTCTGACGATGCGGCAAATGGTTTAATTATGGCGGCTGAGCACGTTTCTGGGATATTGCATTTGGGTGGGAGAGATGCCTTAAGTAGATATGATTTTGGATTAAAAATGGCTGATGCTTTTGGTTTTGAGCGTGAATTAATTTTGCGAATTTCTAATGACGATGTGAAAATGGCGGCTCCTAGAGCAAAAGATGCTAGCATGAATTGCTCAATGGCATTTGCTATTGGTTTTAAACCTAAACTGGTTGGCGAAAGGCTCAGCGAAATGGCTTTATTTTAATTGCTGAGCTAGGTCAGTATTTGTTCTTATTCGCGGTAATAGTTTTGAGTTTGAATTAGATCAACTTACAACCATG
>JBMYOR010000326.1:0-4139 GCA_049599535.1 Bacteroidia bacterium
ATCTGATAATCTTAGAAAAGGGGCAGCTACCAATGCGGTGCAAATCTTGGAGTTTCTTGTTTCTAGTGGATTGGTTTCTAGTTAATGCTAAAAAACTAGAAACTCTGAACTCAAAACTAGAAACTTACACCCGCTCCCAATTGGCCCTTCGCAATGGCCAAGACCGTGATGAGATTTGGGTGGCATACAAGGGCGTTATTTACGATGTAACCAACAGCCGACTTTGGCGCAATGGCAAACATTATGCGCATTGGGCAGGTCAAGATCTAACTAATGAGCTTCCTGATGCGCCGCATACCGAAACCGTGTTTGAAAGGTTTGAGAAGGTTGGGGAGTTGAATTAAGCGTAGTCAATAGCCATCTGTTTAACCTTTTCAATAATTTCATCAACGGTCTCCTTAAGTTCAGGTCCCATTTTCTTGATTTCGTCGGGGTATTCGTCTTGCATGAAATGCATTAGGGCGTAGTAAACGGGCATAAGATATATTCCAAGTTCTTCTTCTTGAAAGATGCGATAAAGTAAGTTTAATTGTCCCTTGGCCAAAAGCAAGGAGAATAAAATCAAATAGTCATTCAACTTTACTGAGAAATCATCAATTGAGGATTCATCAAGTAGCTGCCTTACATTTTCATCAAGATTTGTAAAATCATCATTCCATACTTTAACACATATCATGGTATGTAATCCATAATAATTAATTTCTTGGTTGTTGATTTGATCGACAAGTCGATAGGATTCTTCTTTATTCTTTTTTGACAAAAACCAAAGCCAAGCCAAGTTATTCATTGCCAAAGAGTTATTCTTTTCTGCGGCTAGTTGCCAATATTTAATTGCTAACCCTTTATCACCTACATCATAATAATACTTACCAAGATTTACATATGCCTCTGTATATCCCAGTCTAAAAGCGTCATTGTAATTTTCAATTGCTTTTGTCAGGTCTTTGAGTCCAAATGCATAAAGATTGGCAAGGTTTATTTTAGCTTCATTTCTCCCCATTTCAATGGCTTCTAAAAAGTATTTGTGGGCGACCTGATAATTCTTCCAAGCCATATAATGGAGTAATCCAAGTCTGTTCATTGCTAAACTATTGCGAAGAGCAACTGCTTTTTCAAAATATTCCTTTGCCTTCTCTAAATTTCCTTTCTCTTCATATATACTACCTAAATTAACCATCGCATCAGAGTTATCAAGGTCAGATGACATTGTATAGAACTCAATGGCCTTAGACTGTTCTTCAAGCAACTCGTAGCAGTAACCGATGTAGGCAGTGGACACTTTTTTATCCCGTATTTTGTTAAATAATTGGATGGCTTTGACGTATTCTTCGTTATTAAAAAACCTCATTCCGTCGTTAAATAAATCTAAATCAGATTTATTCAGTTCATCGGAATAGTGACTTTTTAATCCCTTCAAGTATTCTTTAGTTTTCCTGATTAGCGCATCCTGCCTAGATCCAAGTGGCAAGAGTTGAGCATAGGCTTCTGTGTAATAATAGACATACCCATCATGAAGAAAGCTGTCGTTTAAATTCTTTATATGTAAGTCAACCCGCTTTGATATTTCTTCAGAATTGCACCATGTTCTCAAAAACTCAACAAGCCATCGCACTCTCAAATGGTCTTTTTTCCTGCCATGTCGCATGATATACCAAATGTTGAAAAACCTTTCTGAAACCATATAAAGGTTGTTTTTTGAGCTTGTTGGTATCTTATTGACTAAATTATTTTTTTCTAAATGATTTAACTGAGCCGATACTACGTTACTTTCTAGTCTAGTTCTTCTAGTAATATCTTTTACCGGCACAGCATCCCAATTCAAAGCCAATACGTCGATTATTTCTTGTTGATTTGCTTTTAGGTCATCCATTCGATGCTTATAAAGTGGAGTAACGCGATCTAAAAGGGCTTCCAAATCTTTAAAAGAACTACCTTTTCCTTCATCCATAAAAATCTCAAAAAGCATTACAACAGTCCTTGGTACTCCACCGCTCATTCTCCGTAACGCTTCTATACGTCCTGAATCCTGTTTAATAATATTTGATATTTTCTTCTGTTCTTCACTGTTGCCCAGTTTCCCGAGTAAATCCTGAACATCTAGCTTGCCCAAACCATCAAGTTGAACAACTTGGAAATACTCATGAAAAGCCTCGTCGTGGTCAAAAGCGTGTTCCAACACCCTAGATGAACCGCCTATTATTCTCAGCTCTTTTGTTTTGATTAAAACATCACGAAGTCTTTGTCTTTCCTGTTTTGAGAATTTATCAAGCAGATCTCCGAAATTGTCCATCAACAACAACAGCTTCTTCTTCTCTTTTTTAAGTCGGTCTATAAGTAGCTCAAGACATATCTCTTCATAGTCTTCTTCATCAATTTGCTCATCCATTTCATCAAACAATCCTGTAAATGCTTCATCATTATCTTCAAGATGAATGGCTATTTGTTCCCATAGCTTATAAAGCTTTCTTATTGAATATTGCTCTTCGCTAAACAGAACAGGAATGAGCCATTTATTGAGTTTCTCGTGGTTTTTCACTTCAACCGAAAGCCTCATAAGCAGGGTAGTTTTACCCATGCCGCGCTGCCCCTGTATAAGATAGTGCTGCTCAGGTTTGTTCATTTTGGCCTTTTCTATAGCCCTAAAAAGCTCTTTAAACTCCTTGGTTCTCACTACGAAGTTGTCTTTAACCTGTTCCTCAGTCTGGTTTTGTGGATTATATATATTTGATATCAAGGTCATGCTTTCCAGTCTTTATTTAGTTTCCACCATTCCTTTAGCAATGGCGAGGTAAATACATATTCGCTTGGCTTGGCTTCATTGTTCAAGTAGCCATCGTATTCCAGCACCCCCATTAAGTCTTTTGCCTTTGCTTCTAGCTTGTATTTTTTTTTAGCCGCTGTATTCATAATTCCCCGTTTTCCTCCAATTGCTATAAATCCATCTTCGGCTGCAATATCGAGCACCTCCTTTAAAAAATTGAGCTCTTTGCCTTTAAATGCTTTATTCAACCGTTCCTTCCAATGTTTGAAATAGCTTCGTTGGGTCAGTGCCATTTTAAAAGCATGGTCAATTACATCGCTTGTTATTACCAGTGATTTCACATCACGAAAATCATACTTACCAATTCTATCGAATATAAGTTGATAGTAGTAGATGCTGTGGTAGCCCATTCGTTCTTTGAGGTAATTCCGCTCGTCATTTCCAAGTAGGTACTTTTTCTCACATACCAATAAGTTTAGAAATTCATCACGTTCCCTTGGGTTGAGCTGTGGCAACTCAAAAGGCTCAAGATCATTTATCAAATCAGAACAGTTGATTCCTGAAACAATGTTTTCAAGACCGATTGAACCCGCATATACAAACTGTACTTTTTTGTGAAGTTTAGGGTTTAATCGAAGCTCCCGATTCTTTTCTAGAAAGGCTTTCCCCGCCTTTTCGCCGTGCTCTTCAATGATATTCTTGAGGGTATCTGCGATTTCATCAACCATAATAACGATGCGTTCATCCAACTCCAGCTTTTCTACCAAACCCTTAAGCCCGTCATAATAGTCTATGTCGTACTTTTCTAATTTGACACCCTTGCTTGTAATGTCGGTTACGCCCTTACTCTTGAAAAAGTCCGTGGCCTGATTCCAAAGCCTCTCTCTTTTCATCAATTGCTCCTCTATGAGTTTGTAAATTGATTTAAAAAACTTATTTGATGAGTTGACACTTTGAAAAATATCATACTTAACTATATAGCCTTCGGGTGGATTGTCTTCCAGATAGCACATTTGTGAAGTTTTGCCAACCCTGCGCGGTGCTGACATCAAAATATGATTCCCCTTTTTGATTAATGCAAGAAAGTCGTCGCAGACGTGCTGCCGGAAATAAAAGGCTTCTTTGCGCGCTACCTGCCCTAAAATTGATTCAAAGCTCATTTTTACTATTTAACAAATTTTCATTTGCGAAATTATATGACAAATAATTATTTGCCTAATGTTTTAGCAAATTTCTTTTTGCCATGTCGAAGCTTCGGATAACACAACATTCATTACTTCAACAAAAGACGAAATAAGAGACGAAATAAGAGACGAAAGCCAAGCCAACACCTTAAATATGTGGGTAGTATCTGATAATCTTAGAAAAGGGGCAGCTA
>JBMYOR010000327.1:0-4135 GCA_049599535.1 Bacteroidia bacterium
AGAAGGCATAGCGCCTGAGATAAAAATCAGCGGCAACAGCACCGAAATTCTAAGTGGTGATGATACGCCATCAAGCACCGATTATACAGATTTTGGAGACGCATTAGTTACTTCAGGAACAGTATCAAAAAGCTTTACTATTGAAAATACGGGAAATTCAACATTAACTTTAAGCGGTTCTTCACCTTACGTGAGTATAAGTGGCACCAATAGTAGTGACTTTTCTGTAACATATACGCCAAGCAATAGCATTGCTATAGGAAGTTCAACAAAATTTAAAATTGAATTTAATCCAAGCGATTCGGGCACAAGAACTGCCACTATCTCCATAGCAAACGATGACTCCGATGAAAATCCTTACACCTTTGATATTGAAGGGGAAGGCGTAGAACCGGAGATCAAGATCAGCGGCAATAATACTGAGATAGTGGATGGCGATGATACGCCATCAAGTACTGATCATACAGATTTTGGTAACGTATTGGCTTCATCAGGTACAGTTTCTAGAACCTATACAATTGAAAATACGGGAACTTCAACTTTAACATTAAATGGTACCAGCACATCTTATATCAAAATTACAGGTACCAATAGTTCAGATTTTACGGTTACTTCTCAGCCTAGTAGCGCCACAATTTCTGCAAATAGCTCTCTAACGTTTGTGATTGAGTTTGATCCTAGCGCAACGGGTACTAGAACCGCCACAATTTCAGCTTCAAGCGATGATTCGGATGAAGGTTTTTACAATTTCGATGTTGAAGGAGAAGGCATAGAGCCTGAGATTAAAATAAGCGGCAACAGCACCGAAATAGCCGATGGCGATGCCATCCCAAGTACCACAGACGATACTGACTTTGGTTCGGCAGTAAAAACAACTGGCAGTGTTTCAAAAACCTACACCATTGAAAACACCGGTGGGGCTACACTCAATTTAAGCGGATCATCGCCCTATGTAAGCATTAGCGGCAGCAATAAGTCTAATTTTTCAGTAACCAGCGCACCAAACAATAGCATTGCCGCCGGATCTTCTACCACCTTCACGGTAACGTTTGTTCCAAGTGCCAAAGGAACTAGAGAAGCCACCTTGGCCATTAGTTCAGATGATGCCGATGAAGGCACCTATACCTTTGATATTGAAGGATTTGGCACAAGCCCTGAAATTAGGCTAAGAGGTAATGACATCAAAATCTCTGATGGCCATACGACTCCAAGCGTTGATGACCATACCGATTTTGAAGAAACGGGTATTGCAAGTGGTACCATAAGCAGAACTTTTACCATAGACAATCTAGGTACAGGCGATTTAGTCTTAGGTGGTTCACCGATAGTAGCTTTAAGTGGAACCAATGCGGCTGATTTTGAAGTAATAACCCAGCCAAGTACTACGACCATAGCCGAATCTGATACGGCGTTTTTTATAATAGAGTTTGACCCCAGCGCTATAGGCTCAAGTACGGCAACCGTAACCATAGAATCAAACGACTTAAACGAGGCTACCTACACCTTTACCATTGAAGGTACCGGTATAAACCCCGAAGTGAAACTGAGCGGAAACAGCAATGAGATTGCAGATGGAGATGCTACACCGAGCATAAAAGACCACAGTTACTTTGGCAGTGTAGACGAGAGCTCGGCCACCAAAACCCGAACCTTTACCATTGAAAACACAGGTGTTGGTGCATTGAACTTAACTGGTACTCCATTGGTAAGCATAAGCGGTACCAACGCTTCTGATTTTTCCGTAACTACTCAGCCAAGTGCCTCAGAAATTGCCGAAGATGGCTCCTTAACATTTGTGGTAGAGTTTAACCCAAGCGCTGTAGGCGTAAGAGAAGCGGAGGTGAGTTTTGACTGCGATGATGGCGATGAAAGTACCTACAACTTTAGTATTGCGGGTTTAGGTTCAAATAAAGCCAATTATCCTTTTGATTGGACATGGACAGGGGGCAGCGATACCAAAAACCAAAGTGGCACTTACGGAACCAAAGGCACGGCCAGTTCTAGCAATATTCCTAGTGCAAGAAAAGGAAGTATGCTTTGGAAGGCAGCGAATGGTACAGTATATCTTTTTGGCGGAAAAGGAAAAGACGGTAGCGGTAGCTCAGGCCTGTTAAACGACTTATGGAAATGGGATGGTAGCAACTGGACCTGGCTGGCCGGTAGCGATGATGCCGACCAAACAGGAACTTATACAGGCAGTACCAAAACCCCGGGCGGTCGATTTGGCGCATCAGGTTACATCGACGCTTCTGGAAACCTTTGGCTCTTTGGTGGCTTAGGTTATTACGACACAGCTACTGAAGGCTACCTAAACGATCTATGGAAATGGGATGGCAGCAACTGGAGCTGGGAAGGTGGCAATAATGCCATAAATACAAAAGCTAATTACGGTACTCAAGGTCAGGCATCAGCGAGTAGCTGGCCAAGAAGCGCTAGCGAAAGCAATTATTGGCTTGACAATGATGGCAACTTTTGGCTTTTTGGGGGTAGGGGTACAGACGATAATAATAACACAGGCGACCTGAACGATCTATGGGTTTGGAACGGAAGCCAATGGGCTTATATGGATGGCGACAAAACAAGAAGTTCTCGTGGTGATTTCAATTCTATTGGTAATGCAACATCATCTACAGAACCATCGGCTCGAAGAAAAGGGACACAATGGGTTGATGAAAACGGCGACTTGTATTTATTTGGCGGCAGAGGAAAAGACGGCAATGGTGCTACTAGTTGGCTCAGCGACCTTTGGAAATATGATATCTCTGCCGGTAGATGGACTTGGATGGCCGGTAGTAAAACTGGTAATGAAGAAGGTGTTTACGGAACCCAAGGCAATACAGCAAGTGGAGTTTACCCAGGTGGTAGGCAAAAAGCGGTTGCATGGGTTGACCCATCGGGTAACCTTGTTCTATATGGTGGCCAAGGCCTTGATGTTAATGGCGACCAAGGTGACTTGTCAGATATGTGGGTTTGGAATGGCAGTCAATGGGCATGGACGAGTGGCAGCGACACAAGAAACGATGCGGGTAACTATGGATCAATAAACGCCACTTCTTCAGATAATTACCCAAGTGGCAGAGCCGATGCCATGGGATGGATTGATGCCAACGGTACTATCTGGTTTTTTGGTGGAGATGGTATTGATGCCAGCGGCAACACAGGTTATTTAAACGATCTATGGAGTATGGATATGTCTTTTATTTGGGAAGGCACCTCAAGCACCTGGAGCACCAATGGCAACTGGAAACATGGTGGAGTAGCCAAAAGTGGTTATCCTGTTAAAATTCCATCAGGTTTAAGCTCCTACCCAACCTTAAGTTCTGATGTTGCTTTAACCGATGTTGAGATAGAAAACGGCGCATCGCTTACCATTGGTGCGGGCAATACCCTAAGCATAACTGGTGAGTTTAAGTATGAAGGCAGCACCGCCCTAGCCCTTGGCGATGGTAAACTAAAATTCAACGGCACAAGCGCCCAAACCATTGATGGCAAAATTGATGGCAATGTAGAAATTGACAATAGCAATGATGTAAGCCTTGGCAGCGATGCCACCATAGGTACACTCACCCTAACCAATGGTGATTTAGATATAGGCGATAATGATTTAACCTTAGAAAACAGTTCAGTGGGTAGCTCAAGTGCCTATATAAAATTATCAGGAACAGGAAAAGTTAAAGCAACAGTAGGCAGCAGCCCTGTAACACTACCAATAGGCCGTAACCCATACTTGCCAATAATAATTGACGATGGCGGAGGAGCCGAATACACCGTTGGTTTATCTGAAAATGTTTATGAAAATCCTGAAACTAACTCTACCCAACAGACCACCGATGTGGTAGGCGAAACTTGGACCATACAGGCTTCTACATCTCAAAATAATGTATCTGTAACCCTGCAATGGGAAGCCGCCGAAGAAGAAACTGGTTTTAATCGTACTACGTCTAATATGGCTTATTGGGAGAGCGGTACTTCATCTACTTGGGATGCGGGTTCGTCAGGTACAGCCAGTGGTTCAGGTCCTTATAGCTTGAGTAGAACGGTTAACTTTAGCACCAATCTATTTTATTTTGGTGTAGGTTCAGCAGGCTCGGCATTGCCGGTAGAGTTTACCTACTTTACCTCAAGCTGGCTAGAG
>JBMYOR010000328.1:0-4130 GCA_049599535.1 Bacteroidia bacterium
ATTAATATCAGCAACGGCTAGTAAATAAGATGGAAACCCGTCAGATTCAATTTTGTGCCATTTAAATGATAAGTTTCCCTGATTTTCAAGATAGGCAAATGCCCCAAGTCTTCCACCCGGATCCATTAAAATATCTTGATCACCATCACCATCCATGTCTAGAATTTCAATCCTTTCTGCTTCATCATATCCTTCAGCATCTATACGGTGGTAATCGTAGTTGTAATTACCATCATTTATATAAATAGCGGTGTAGTAGTAGCTGCCATCTTTATGAACCACTAAATAGTCCATTAAACTATCGTTGTTAAAGTCGCCAGTTTCAATGTTGTTGTAGCCTTTGTACTTAGTTGAAATTATATGAGCTTTAAAACCAACCCCTATGTTTTCATAAAACATAAACTCTCTAAGACTTTGGTATGCCCCTAAGACATCGATGTCACCATCGCCATCGTAGTCTATTGCAGCGGCTGAAGCTTTTGTATTGCTTCCAGTAGGACTAAAGGATAAGTAATTGGTTCTAAAATTTTGTGCCAAAATAGGCTCACTAATAAGCAGGCATAATGCCACAGTTATGAGAGCTAAAGCTACTTTTTTCATTCTGAAATACTTTAATGAGTAAAGGTAATTTTATGAATTAGAATATACATCATGAAAAGAGTTTATACAATTCATAGCTAGGTAATTAAGGTAAGGTGCAAAGCCATACTTTCGCGGGCTTGTTTTAGAAAGCACTAGTGATGGTGCCAATTAAATAGAGAGTAGAAAATGAAAAAGTACCTTAACCTTTTTGATTTTAAGCAAAAAGTTGACTATAAAATTGAGATTCTTTCTGGTATAACTGTTGCCTTGGCTTTGGTGCCTGAAGCTGTTGCATTTGCACTAATACCGGATTTTCCTCCACTCACTGGACTTTATGCCGCCTTTATATTGGCTTTAATTACGAGCATTTTTGGCGGTAGACCTGGTATGATCTCTGGTGCCACAGGAGCAGTTGCCGTAATTTTTGTTGGCTTAATATTAGAGCTTAAAGCCGCATTTCCAGGCATTGAGCCAAAAACCATTTTGCACTATGTATTCGCTACGGTAATAATTGCCGGCATATTCCAAATATTAGCCGGCGTACTTAAGCTCGGTAAGTTTATAAGGTTGGTGCCACACCCCGTAATGTTTGGTTTTGTAAACGGTTTGGCCATCATCATTTTTATGGCGCAATTCCCAAATTTTTATCAGAAAGGTACCGATGATTTGTTGTCCGGTACAGCTATGTACGTTATGCTTGGATTAACCCTACTCACCATGTTAATCATCTGGGGGTTTCCCAAACTTACTAAGGCGGTTCCTTCTTCTTTAGTAGCTATTATTGTTGTTTCTGGAATCGTTTTGGGCTTTGGAGTTGATACGTTAACCGTTGCCGACACCATGCGAGAAGGGGAATCAATAAAAGGTGGTTTTCCACCACTTTCAATTCCAAAAATTCCATTTACCCTAGATACCTTACTACTCATACTACCTTATGCAGCAATAGTTGCAACAGTAGGGTTAATTGAGAGTTTATTAACCCTAAATATAGTTGATGAAATAACTGAAACTCGCGGTAGAAGTAATAAAGAGTGCGTTGCTCAGGGTACTGCAAATATTTTATCAGGATTTTTATCAGGAATGGGAGGCTGCGCCATGATTGGCCAAAGCTTAATTAATACATCATCAGGTGCAAGAGCAAGGCTATCAGGAATTACTGCTGCAGTAATGTTGCTGGTATTTATAATGTTTGGTAGCAGTTTGATTGAAAGACTACCTATGGCTGCTCTTGTTGGGCTAATGTTTATGGTTTCAATAGGCACTTTTGAGTGGGCAAGTTTTAAAACACTCAAGCGCATGCCTAAGTCTGACATTTTTGTAATGGTGGTTGTTACACTTGTAACTGCGGTACTCCACAATTTGGCCTTGGCGGTGGTGATTGGTGTAATAATAGCAGCCCTTGTTTTTGCCTGGGATAATGCCAAACGAATTAGAGCAAGAAAATACTCTGATGAGAATGGGGTAAAGCATTACGAAATTTATGGCCCATTGTTTTTCGGTTCAGTTTCGGTGTTTAACGATAAGTTTGATGTACTTACTGATCCAACAGAAATAATTATTGATTTTGAAGAGAGTAGAGTAGTTGATATGAGTGCAATTGAAGCGCTTAATAAGCTAACCGAACGATACCAAAAAGTAGGGAAGAAGGTGCACTTAAAACATTTAAGTTCTGATTGCCTCAAACTTTTAAAAAATGCCGAAGACATAATTGACGTTAACGTAATGGAAGACCCTACCTATAAGGTAGTGGTTGACGAGATGTAGCAAATGCAATAAGGTAGTTTTGCTAATAGTATTTTAAATTTTTTGAATATGTTTTAACCCTAATGCCATTTTATTGGGTGAACACGGTTTTTAGCTAACTATATGCTAAAAAAACAATTGCTTTGTAGCTGCGCAGATATAATTTTTAAATAAGTTTAGATATGAAATTGTTGAGAGGTTTAAGCAATATTGGCTTAGCAATTGTGATTGGAATTTTTGCATTTACGGCCTTTGAACATTATTTTATTACTAATAAGAAAAAGGTTGATAAGTATGAGCTTTTGACGCAAAAGGGCAAAGTTGCTTATGCAGATATTAACAATGAAATTGAAGAAGTAAAGGTTAAAATTAAACGGATTAGGACTAAGGTAAAATGGATGACCTATAATTTTAACGTGTCAGGAAATAGCTATACCGGAAAGTATTATTTAGATAAAGATGCTGTGGTGCCAACTGATAGTATAAAGATTAGATTTTTACCTGAAGACCCTTCGATAAATGATGCTAATGTAGCTGCTGAGCTTTTAAAAGCCCGCAAGCAACTAAATTCTAACAATGACCTTTGGATGGGTTTAGGTGCTACACTATTATCATTGTTTTTACTTGTAATCGGGGTAAATCGAATTATAAAAGGCGTTAAATAGATTATTGGGTTATTGGTGGTTTTGCCACAAAAAATAAAATATCTGTAATTTGTTGAGTGAGCAGTTTAATGTTCTTTTATGCTTCAGTGCAAGTCATTGAAATCGCTCGCTGTTAATCAGTAAAAGTGGAATCCAATCTAGCGAATTGAATTGTGGAATAATTTCCGATACTCATTATAAATTAAGCTTAACCCACACAGAATGTGTTGAGTGTATTTGATTTAAGCTTACCTTTAAAATAAATCCATTTCTTCAAGCTCTTTCCGTAGTTTATTATGATTATCCCAAAAACGATTTTTAATCTTTTCAATTACTTTTTTAAAGGCATTGTTGTTTTTTAACTGTTGGGTTAATGGGTCTTTATCAATAAATAATAGCAGCCAATATTGAATATTATCTTCATTAGAAAACTTTTCGTAATAAGTAATGGCCGAATCTATATTGTTATTTTGTAAATGCAGAACCGCCATACTAGCATTCTTGTAAATAGATTCGTCGTTTTCGCAATATATTTTAAAGGCTTCAAAAAGCGCATCGGCCTTTTTTTGATAACCCATTTTCTCATAAACTAAGCCTATTCTTTGGTTTTCTTGTGGGTATATGTTTAGGCCATAGGTCTCTTTAGTGTTTACAAATTTGCTGTAATAAAAAAAGGAGCTATCATAATTTTCCTGAAGCATATAAATTTTCCCAATTTCTTGCAAAATATCCATTCTCGAAGTGTCCTTTTTCCATTCGGTTAAAAGCATTTTTTTGGTGCGCTCTAGGTTTCCGCTTTTGGCATATAAAATGAATGACTTTACATATCGGGCATAAGGGTTTTGATCATATAGATCAATAGCCTTATCAATAAATACAAGTGATTCATCTACAAAACCGCTTTGTATAAGTGCATTACTTAATGATAAATACACGTAGCTTTTGCTAATTGAATCTTTTGCTTCTATATCAATTTGAACCCCTTTTAATGCATACTCTAAATATTTACTAGTGTTTGGTATGGCTTGGGCATAAAGGTTGGCTAAAATTTGAATTACAATTGAGCTGTTTGGATTGTATTCAAGCGCTTTTTCAAGATGAGGCACCGCCAATCTAAACTCTTTTGATTGTACGTAGTACAATGCTTTAGCGATTAAACTT
>JBMYOR010000329.1:0-4124 GCA_049599535.1 Bacteroidia bacterium
ATAACTTTGGAAAAGTTGGTCAATGCAGCCCACCAAAACCTGACAGGTTTTCATTTAATTAAATGCATTACAACAAGCAAATTTCTAACCTTTTAGCCAGTAAAAACCTGTCAGGTTACTTACAAAATAGAACATAACCCACTGACAACCAATAGCCAATAGCCAATAGCCAATAGCCAATAGCCAAAGAAAATACACAGTTTGGTGATTTACAAAATTTAGTTTATGTTCGTTTGCGAAAACTAGTTGGCACCCGGGAAGGTCAGCTTGGAAAAACTAAAATTCAAAAATTGAAAATCAGAAACTTTTAAATTAAAGCAGGCTGCCTTTTGGTACGCACTGTGGAAAGATTACACCTACGGGCAGCCTTTAAACATCTAAAAAGATGAAGTACAAAGATAAAGCCGATTTGGACAGGAGAGAATCTATTACAGCTTCCATTCATTTCAAATCAGACGCTTTGCTTCGTTTTTATTGTTACCGTACAACAAGTGGACCAGTTACAGTTCCGAAACCTACTGTATTGTATGATACAAATGAAATTATAGAGCTAAGCGATTTCGATACAAATGGCGAATATGTAATTGACAATGGCGAGTTTAGAATTTTCCTTGAACTTAGACCGATACCATAAATGTACAAGCAATTGCTCTTTGTTCTTTTTTTTCTTGCTCTTTCATTGCAAATAACAAGCTGTAAAGAAGAACATATATTTACCAAAGACTTAGAGCATAAATACTTTATTTGGGGCACCATTTCTAATGGCGCCCCATTAGGTTTATTTATTGACGAGTTCATAAGTTTATATAAGGAAACAAGTTATACACAGGGAAGAGTTATTGGTGGCAATTACAATGCGATTCCACTTTATGATTCGGCTTTTATTAAGTTGACCGAAATTGGCGGCATGACAATCATTGACACCTACAGGGTAGACCAATATGTTTACTGCGAACAAATTATTGGGCAAGCCGGCAAAAATTACTTAATGGAAGTTATCATTCATAACGATACATTCAAGCAAGGATTGTCAATCCCAGATGAATTCATCGTTGAAAAAAATCCAATTTATCAAGGAAGCAAGCTGATTGATGTTGAATTCACAATCGACATTTCCAAAGACACAATTCATCAAGACTACTGGTTAGCTAAATATCCTTTCAGTTCATATTACTCATCATTAAATGATTACCATAACAAGACCTTATCATTAGCTCAATTATTGACACAAAGTAACCCTGAAATTTACAGCGATACAACCACATTATTTTCACAAATTAAATATGAATTTGAGAATAATAATCATTTCTTTATCATCACTGAAGAGTTAGATACTAGATGGTATAAATTTTACATTGATGCTCAAAAAACGGAATTGAATCCGTTTGATGTACCAAATAACCCAAATTACTACGAGTTAGAAATATTGAATTCAACCTTTTTTGGTCGCGTTTGGGCTTACACTCAAATTTAAAAACAGAATGCAAATTGTGAAGCAATATCCTTTGTACTTAATTGAGCTTTTTGGAAACCCAGACAAAGAATTTAAGTCGATTGCCGTCTACAATAAAAGCAGCCGAACACCTATCATTAATGCCGAACTCACTTTAAACGGCCAAAGCAACCTACAAAAAAAGTTTTTCACAATGCAATACAAAAGTGGAGATGCAAGAAGATTCTGAAAATTTTAGCTACTGCATTTTGGGGGGGTATGAATCCATAATACTCCGTTCCAAATCTCATGAATCAAAACATGGTTTAACTCTTAAGCACCATCTATCTGCCACCATCGCAATATTTCATTTATTAAAGCAGCGATTTGTAAAATGAAAAAAATGACTTCAATTGTGTATTTCAACGTCATTTGCACATCATTCATTTTTGGCGCTCTTAGTTGTCAAAAAGAAAATAACAAAGTCCAAGAGACCAAATATTACATAGAAGGAGCCATAAGCCATGGCTCCTTCTTATACATCAATATTTATAAAATGGCACCACTTAGGTATGATACTAACTATACAAATGGTTATAGATTTTACATAAATCAAGGGCTAAAAATAGAACAGCCAGTTTATTTAAAACTCAGTGATGATAAGGGTAATTCTACTGACACGACTCTTCTTACCTTGATTGATTTGGGCAATATTTGGAAAAACTCTTTGGTTGGCGAAGCGAATACTTGGTATAATCTCAATGTTACTATTGGATCAGAAACTCTCAGTACTGACTTCTATTTGCCAGATAGCTTTAGCCTTGATTCTTTTAATCTAAATACAGTACCCGATAATGAATCATTGCAAATTGGTATCAAATATCCTGAGTCATATATATCAAATGATACCATGTGTTTTCTACCTGTTGACTATTCTTATTCAGGTTTTGAAGTATTCTATGATTTTTGCAAAATTGAGAATGCTGTATTTACTAATGATTTAATTAATGGCAAATACTTAGATTGGTATCTATATGAAGACTGCAATCAAAAGGCATTTTTTGATAATTTCGACCATCAAGAAAGAGTTAGACACTTAAGCTTCTTTTTTAAGCCATATTCTGGAAGACCTATACGCGCCGTAGATAGCAAAACCTACAGGTATATTAAGCAACTAAACCACCAGGTAGAGAAAGGCATCAATGGCATTTCTTATCCAACCACATTGCCTTCTCAGTTTGATTCAGAAGTGTTTTATGGTGGTATAATTCCTTTTGCCGAGAAAATAGCCGTTTTTGAAAAACCTTAGGAAATGAATAAATCATTAATCTCATTAACTTCATTTCTGCTTTGGATTAGCATTGCTAAAGCCCAAAATATCAGAATCATTAACGAACTCAACCTAACCCCCATCCAAAACGCAGAACTCATCATCAACGGCCTAAGCACCCAACAAAAAAGCAACTCACAAGGTATAATAAATGTTGAACTACCAAAAGATGCAAGAACCTTTGGCTTTTTTGCCTTAGGTTATGAATCGGTAACTTTTAATGCCAATGCCATTGATACTTTGATTACAGTTTACCTGAAACCATTGGCATACAACCTGCGTGAAGTTGAGATAGTTGAAAACAAGAAAATACCCCTTCGGAGCGAAATTGGGGTGATACAATTAGATGCGCAATACATTTCTAAACTACCTTCAGTTTTTGCCGAGCCTGACCTTTTAAAATCAATACAGCTCATGCCCGGCGTTAGCAGCGTAATGGAGAATAATGTTGGGCTCTATGTACGTGGTGGCAAGGCTGAGCATTCGCTCATTACCATAGATGGCGCTACGGTTTACAATCCGGCCCATTCCGTGGGTTTCTTTTCTGTTTTACATCCTGCTTCGGTGAGTACATCAAGCTTGTACAAAGAAGCTTTTCCCGGCAATTTTGGCAGCCGTTCATCTGCTTTTTTAGACGTGCAACTCAAAGAAGGTAATTATAATAAATTTCAAGGAGCACTGAGCATTGGCTTAATCAGCTCTTATTTAGACTTACAAGGCCCTATTAGTAAAGGCAAGCGACCAACTAGCTTTCAATTTGTAGGGCGCACCACTTACATTGATCGTATGTTGCGGGCTTTCAGTTTTGAAGAGCCACAATTTAATACCGGTTTTAGCGATTATAGTTTTAAAATAAGCTCTAAACTCAACAAGCACAAAAAACTAACATTAGCCTTTTACCACAGCCACGACCATTATAAATTCTTAAACGTACAATTCATCAATTTTGGTTCTACTTCAAGTTGGGATAATAATGTAGCAAGCATTAAACTAAGCAATACTAAAAGTAATAAATGGCTAGAAACCACTACCGCAACTTACACGCAATATGAGCTGGAGAATAATTTTACAGGTGCCATTCACACATCGGGTTTGCAAGATTTTGGTCTCAATTATAATCTAAAGGCATTTAACCACAAGCAATTAATAAAACAGGCAGGCATACAAAGTACATTGCATTTGGTAAGCCCCGGCCAAATGAGCATTACAGATTCTGCTTTTTTCAATTACGAACCTTTTGCCATGGGCACGCAAACTTTTATTGAAGTAGCGCCCTACGTTGACCTACAAAAAGAAATGAAAAACAATTATGTAGCCACCGCCAACTTTAGGCTAAGTAGCTACATTACAAATAACTACACA
>JBMYOR010000330.1:0-4117 GCA_049599535.1 Bacteroidia bacterium
TGGTTTTTCGGCAAATGCAATTTTGGCTGAAGAAATTGGTGAAGAATGGGTGAAGGTAAGATTACCGCTTTCAGAATTTGAGTGGGAAGCTGTGAATGGTGCAAACCCAAGTAACATTAAACAATTTATTATTCAGTTTGAAGCCGATGGAGACATTTACGTAGACGATATTAAAATTGTTGAGTTTAACGGTAGTTATAGAAAAAGAGCCACAGTAAACCTTGTAGAAAAAAGTGCAATAAGTATTGATGGTGAAATAGAAAAAGCTTGGGGTAAACCTGCTGTTGAATTAAATAATCAGAAGGTTTATATGCATACCGACAATGAGTTTTTGTACGTAGCCACAGCATTTGTAGATCAATCACCCCTTCAAAATTCTAATGATAACGGAAGTATTTGGAATGGAGATGCACTCGAAATCGCTTTTTCTTCGGCGGCTATTCAAGGTAAGCCTAGTCCATATTTAAAATCAATAAATCATCATTTTGGTATTAGGCTAAATGGTGAACCCATTATTTGGGATTGGCAAAAACAAAAAGAGATTGATTGTGAATCAAAAATTACAAGCAACGGAAATAATGTGTTTTATGAAACTAAAATTCCTTTAGCACATTTTGGTGATTTTAATTTTGCACACGGTCAGGTTTACGGATTTGAAGTAGCTATTGATCAAGGCAATAAAAAAGGTAGAGAAACTCAAATGCGATGGAATAGTAGTTCAAATGACGGTTTTCATCAAAACCCAACCCTTTGGGGAGAAATGATCATTAATCAAGTAATCAATTAATTAGCTAATAAAAGTTTTTAAATCAATTATTAATTATGAGAAGCACATTTGCATCAATTAAGCTTATGGTGTTATTCACCATTAGCTTAGGAGCGGTTCAGTTTTTTGGATCGTGTAACCCTGATGAGGGAGAAGAAGTTGACGTAGTTGCAAGTTTTCAATTCGAGTCTGCAACCGATAACTTCCTTCAAGTTAATTTTATCAATTACTCAAAAAATGCCGAATCGTCGTCATGGACCTTTGGCGATGGTAACACAAGTACAGAAGAGAGCCCGTCTCACACTTATGCCGAGGCAGGATCTTATGAAGTAACCTTAACTGTAACTGGTACCGACGGCACTACATCATCAAAAACTGAAACAGTTGATGTAAAAGATCCAAATGCTGTTGCGGCCATTTTAACTGGCGAAGTAAGTAAGCAATGGATTCTTTTACGAGAAGGCATCGCATTAGGAATTGGTGAGGCACCAGGAAACACCGGCTGGTGGAGCTTTGGTGAATCTACACCTTTGGGCGATAGACCTTGTATTCTTGATGATGAGTATACATTTTTTGCTGACGGAACTTTTGGTTTCAACTCAAACAACACTTTCTTTTTAGACTCAGAGGCCTTTGGTGGTTGGAACGATGATTTAGGAGAAGGTTGCCACGAAGAAAACGAAGCAGGCGTTTGGACTGGTTCTGATGCTCAAGATCGATCTGCATTTGCCAATGGAGGAGATTACACATTTACACTTGATGGAGATGAGTTGACAATAGATGGTTTAGGTGCATATATTGGTATCCCAGTTAAAACTGCAGCAGGCGATAATTCAATGCCTTTAGAAACTAAAACATGGCAAGTGCTTAGCTTATATGATGGCGAAGGAGTAGATTCACTAACTATTGCATTGGTAAACCCTGAAGACGGCAGTGCTTGGACTTTTTATTTAGTACACTACGAGAACGATGCCGACAAGCCAGATATTCCATCTGCTAAGCCAACAGCGGGCTTTTCATTTACAAAAGATGGTAACACAGTAGAATTTACAAACTCATCAAGTAATTCAACAGATTATACTTGGAACTTTGGCGATGGAGCTTCTTCAACTGAAGAAAACCCAACTCATACGTATTCAGCAGAGGGTACTTACACAGTATCACTTACTGCATCTGATGGTACCAATACTGACGAGACTACTCAAGAAGTGGTAATCAGCGCTGCTGAGTTTAGTGCTGCAGTAATGTCAAGTGCCGATGGTAAAGTATGGAAATTAGCTCCAATTGCTGGTGCGATGAAAGTAGGCGATGCCATTGGTAGTGGCGGCTGGTGGCAAACCAGTGAAGGTGATATTACCACTAGAGATTGTCACTTTGATGATGAATTTATTTTTACAGATGGTGGAAACTTAGAATATGCTGCTCAAGGTTCAATTTGGGGCGAAACCTGGATGGGTGTAGCTGCTGAAGGTTGTACCGATGAAACCGCTTTGGCTTCTCCTTATGATGCATACACTAGTAACGATTCATATAGCTTTGAAGTAGATGTAAACGGCGAAAAACCAACTATTAAAGTTTCAGGTACTGGAGCATTTTTAGGCTTACAAAAAGCTTACAATGGTGGCGAACTGGCATCAGGTGATTCACCAGTTTCTGAAATTACTTATACTGTGCAAGATTATGCAGCAACTGATACTGAAGAAACAATAGTAATTTATGTAGATATAAGTGCTGATCAAGACGGAACAGCATTTTGGACCTTTACTTTAACACATCAGAAGTAGTTTTTCTCATAGGCAGCCACTTTAATAGAGTGGCTGCTATTTTTATTCCTTTCATATGATAAAGTGCATTACTCTTTTATTGGCTGTGCTAAGTTACCTAAGTGCAAGTGCTTGCAGCAAATTAGTTTGGGCCGATGAATTTGATTATGAAGGAAGACCAGATGCTAAATTATGGGGATATGATATAGGTGGTGATGGTTGGGGTAATAATGAAGAACAGTTTTATACAAATCGCCTCGAAAACGCATTTGTAAAAGATGGACATTTAACCATTAGAGCTTTAAAAGAAACTTATCAGAATAGGAGCTATACTTCAGCTAGGTTGGTTACAAAAAATAAGGGTGATTGGAAATATGGCAGATTTGAAATAAAGGCAAAAATGCCAAGCGGAAAGGGCACATGGCCCGCAATTTGGTTATTACCAACAGACTGGGAATATGGAGGCTGGCCTGCTAGTGGAGAAATTGATATTATGGAACATGTGGGTTATGATATGCATAATATACACGGAACCGTACATACCAGCGCCTATAACCATTTAAATGGTACACAAAGGGGCGGCAGTAAAAAACTAAGCGCAGTTGATGAGCAGTTTCATGTTTACGCAATTGAATGGACCGAAACTCAAATTGATTGGTTTATTGATGGGGTTAAGTATTATACATTCACAAAAGAAGCAGATAGCTATAAAGTTTGGCCTTTTGACAAAAGGTTTCACTTAATTTTAAATATAGCCATAGGGGGCAATTGGGGCGGTGTAGAAGGCATAGATAATACTATTTTTCCGACCGAAATGGTAATTGACTATGTAAGGGTATATCAGTCTTTTACTAAACTCGAAATTAGCGGTATTGATGCCGTTAGTGCTAATGAGCAAGATTTAGAGTTTTCGTGCGAATATATTCCTGATGTGGTTTACGATTGGAGCATGCCTGAAGATGCCACAATTGTTAGCGGACAAGGAACACACAAGATTAAAGTAGATTGGGGCAGTGCTGCAGGAAAAGTGAAAGTTAAAACGAATGACGATGAAGATTGTGCTGACCTTGAAGGTGAGTTTGATGTAAGCATCAGTTTTGCGCCGATAGTAGATAAATTTATTATTGATGATTTTGAAGGTAATTCTTTTGGGGTATTTATTAAAAACGAAAACATATCACAAAAAATAACTGACGGAAAAGTTGAATTAATAAGTTCAGTTAAAGGCGAAAAATTAATTTTTGAATTTAATGAAACGCTAAATATTACTAATCTACCATTATTAAAAGTAGCGTATTATGCAAATGGAATCAATACCAATTTGGCTGCCGTTTTGCTAGTTGATGAAAACGGTAATAAAAGCCAAATCATTAAAGTAAATATAGAACCCCAAGGGCAAACCAATTGGCTTCATGTGGGCGCTGATTTTTCTCCTTCAGATAACGATTTAAATACCAAAATAATAAAGCAATTACAGTTTAATTTTATTGAGCCCAACAAAAAATTAATTATAGATGAAATCGCTTTTTATAGCACTAAAAATGCACCATTAGCGCCCCAAAACCCGCAATTAATTAAACAAGGTGAT
>JBMYOR010000331.1:0-4115 GCA_049599535.1 Bacteroidia bacterium
AAAAGCAATTACAAATAAACAATATGTTTTCTTCGAGCAACATTACGATTCAAAAACAAAATCCGTAATGACAAAAGATATTTTTGATCCTATTGGTTTCATTGAAGAAATGTATTCAAAAACACTTAGCCACGTAGACGAAAGAGAAGTAGTTGAAGGTAGCGTAGTATCAATTAGCGACCGCGATGTTGTAGTAAACATTGGTTTCAAATCTGATGGTATGGTTCCCGCTTCAGAATTCAGATACATGGGCGAGGATTTGAAAGAAGGCGCTGTTGTTAAAATAATGGTAGAAAAGCGAGAAGATGCTCAAGGGCAAATTAAGCTTTCTCACAAAAAAGCACTTGAAGAAAGCGCTTGGGATACCATTGTTGATGCACATAGCAACGATAAAATCTTGAAAGGTTACATTTCTGATCGTACCAAAGGTGGTATGGTTGTGCAACTAATGGGATTAGATGCTTTCTTACCAGGTTCGCAAATTGATGTGAAACCAATTAAAGACTACGATGTGTACGTTGGTACTACCATGGATTTAAAAGTGGTAAAACTTAACGAGCAATATAGAAACATTGTAGTTTCTCACAAAGCCATTATCGAAAGCGATCTTGAGCAACAAAAAACCGAAATCTTATCGAGCCTAGAAAAAGGTCAGGTACTAGAAGGTGTGGTTAAAAACCTTACCAGTTTTGGTGTATTTGTTGATCTTGGTGGTGTTGATGGACTTATCCATATTACCGATGTTTCATGGGGTAGAATTAACCACCCTGAAGAAGTATTGGAATTAGGACAAAAAATCAACTGTGCTGTACTAGATTACGACGAAGACAAAAAACGTATCTCTTTAGGATTAAAGCAACTTTCTCAACACCCTTGGGAAACATTGCCTGAAGAAATTGTTGAAGGTTCAGTAGTAAAAGGTAAAGTAGTAAACATTGAAGATTACGGTGCATTCCTTGAAATCTACCCTGGTGTAGAAGGTTTGATACACGTATCGGAAATGAGCTGGAGCACTCACCTTAAAAGCCCTAACGAGTACCTTGAAATGGGAACCGAAGTTGAGGCTAAGGTACTTACCATTGACCGCGAAGAACGCAAGTTAGCCCTTGGCATGAAGCAATTAACTGATGACCCTTGGGGCAAAATTGCTGAAAAATATGCCGTGCATACTCAACACGAAGCCGTTGTGCGTAGCATGACCAACTTTGGTTTGTTTATGGAACTTGAAGAAGGAATTGATGGTTTGGTACACATTTCAGACTTATCATGGACAAGAAAATTCAACCACCCTGCAGAGTTTACCAAAGTTGGTGAAAAACTAAAAGTGGTTGTTTTAGAAATAGATTCTGACAACAGAAGACTAAGCTTAGGCTACAAACAACTCGAAGAAGATCCATGGGATACTTTTGAAAGTATTTTCCTTGTAGGTACTACGCACACAGCATCTGTTGAAAGAGTTGAAGACAAAGGTTCTATTATTTTAATGCCTTACGGAGTTGAAGCATTCTGCCCATCTAAGCACTCTGCTAAAAAAGAGAAAGGTGCTAAATTGGTTGAAGGTGAATCAATTGATTTTAAAGTATTAGAATTTGACCGCGACAATAGAAGAATTGTGGTTTCTCATAGCCAAGTTTGGAGAGACGAAGAACGCTCAGTAAAAGATGCTGAATTCGCTGCCAAAGAAAAAGAAGTAGAGAAAACTACCAAAGCTGTTAAAAAACTTCAGAAAACTCAAAACAGCGATACATTAGCTGATGCTAACGATGTTTTGGCTGGTATGAAAAGACAGCTTGAGAGAGAAGAGCGAGAGAAGCAACAAGAAGCTATTAAAGAAATGGATGCCAAATTGGCTGCCACCAAAGACGATGATAGCGAAGAATCGACAGAAGCTGCTGAAGAGCCAAAGGCTGACGAAGCAAACACTGAAGATAAAGCTAATGACGCTGAATAAATTTTAAAGCATTAAGCAAGGATGAAGTGGCGGTGAAAGCCCGCATGAGTTAAAGATTGAGAATTGTGGCGAAAGCCTTGCTTATAATCATAAAGCCCTGCCATTTGGCGGGGCTTTTTTATTAATTGTATTTAGTTTGCACTAACATAATCATGTTATTTAATTCAATTGATTTTATAATTTATCTGCCCATAGTATTGGTATTGTTTTATACAATACCACATAGGTATAGGTGGATGTTTATGTTGGCGGCGAGCTACTACTTTTACATGTGCTGGAAAGTAGAATACATTGCCTTAATTATAGTATCTACTCTAATAGATTTTTTTGCTGCTCAGCAAATCGAAAAAGCAGAAAATGTTAAAGTAAAACGTGTTTTTTTATTAATTAGCTTGGTATCGAACCTAGGCCTATTGTTTGTATTTAAATATTTCAATTTTGCTACCGAAAGCTTAAACTTGGCTTTTGAGCAGTTTAATATAGGCTCGCAAATACCTGCGCATAATCTACTCTTACCCGTAGGAATATCTTTCTATACTTTTCAAACCCTTAGCTATACTATAGATGTTTTTTATGGCAGACAAAAGGCTGAAAAACACTTAGGTCATTTTGCATTATATGTAAGCTATTTTCCGCAATTGGTTGCAGGGCCAATTGAGCGTTTTAGCCGCTTAAGCAATCAACTCAAAGCCCATGTTAAGCTCAATTATAAAAATATTGCCAATGGGCTTAGGCTAATTCTGTTCGGTTTCTTTATTAAAATGGTAATTGCCGATAATTTATCGGCTTATGTTGATCAAGTATATGCAAATACTAACCTATACAATGGGGCAGACACTGCACTTGCAATGGTTTTTTATTCATTGCAGATTTATGGCGATTTTCATGGATACTCGAGCATTGCTATTGGTACAGCCCTACTCTTTGGTGTTAACCTAATGGACAATTTTAAAACGCCTTACTTAGCAACAAGTATTAAAGAATTTTGGGAGCGCTGGCATATATCACTGTCAACTTGGTTTAGAGATTATTTATACATTCCGCTTGGTGGTAATAAGGTGCGTATTGGCAAATGGATTATCAATATTTTTATTGTTTTTGCGGTAAGCGGCCTATGGCATGGTGCCAATTGGACCTTTGTAATTTGGGGTTCACTTTATGGCGTAATTTATCTACTCGAATATTTAATTAATAAAACTTTAAAAATTAAACCCACTGATTCAAAACTTGGCTTAAAGCGTATTATGTTGGCTGCCAAAAACTTTGTATTGGTAACCCTTATTTGGGTGTTTTTTAGAAGCCAAGACCTTGAGCAAGCAAAAGCAATGTTTTATGCCCTAGGACAAAAAAATACTACAAACAGCCTTGAGCTTACCCCCATTTTTAGCATTTGGCTGGCCATTTTTATTTGCTTAGAATTTTTGCTGTTTAATAGTAGATTCGATAAATGGATTGATCGTAAACCTTTATTTATTAGGTGGCTATTTTACAGCATTTTGTTATTTGGCGTATTGGGTTTTGCTGGCATTCAAGATTATCCATTTATTTATTTCCAATTTTAAATGTGGTTAAAATTTTTATATCGGCTATTGTTTATTACTGCAGTACTTTTTAGTTTAAATACTGTATATAAAACCTATATACTACCAATTGATCTTGAAACGCACAGCGATGTTTACCCTAAAATAAAAGCGCTGCAATCGAATATCGACGTGCTTTATATCGGTGAATCATCAAACATTACCCATAGTTTTTTAGATACCGATAAAAGGCCAATAAGCGCCTTTATTTCTGATTACTACCCCTACTTAAGTATTACTGATATTACACAAGCTGGGGCACATGCAGGTATTTATTATGAAATATTAGCGGCAATACCAGATTCGGTTTCAATTAAAACTTTGGTAGTTACCATGAACTATCGCTCTTTTTCTGCCGATTGGATATACTCTAATTTAGAGCGTGCATTGCGCAAAAAAACCGTTTTGCTTAGAAAAAGCCCCGCTATTTACAATAGATTTTTATTGGCTTTTAAAGGTTTTGGTGGATATGACGAAATAGACAGAATACCCTTGATTCATGCCAGTTGGTTGACTCCTTATAAGGATACAAGCCTACCCTATAAAAACATAACAACATGGGATAATGCAATTGCTAAAAGGGG
>JBMYOR010000332.1:0-4114 GCA_049599535.1 Bacteroidia bacterium
TTATTTTATCGTAAAAAAATAAAAGAAGCTACGCGGCTTCTTCTTTTTTCTTTCTCTTTTTTGGTAGCTTCATCATACCCATAAGGTTGGCTAATGTTGCTTTTAAATCTTTACGATCAACAATTACATCAACTAAACCATGTTCTTGTAAAAACTCTGAGCGTTGAAAACCATCAGGAAGATCTTTTTTAATAGTTTCTTTGATAACTCTAGGTCCTGCAAAACCAATCAAAGCTTTTGGCTCAGCTATGTTTATATCACCAAGCATTGCAAATGATGCTGTTACACCACCAGTAGTTGGGTCAGTTAGTATTGAGTAATAAGGAATTTTAGCTTCGTTTAATAATGCTAATTTGGCTGATGTTTTAGCCATTTGCATTAATGAGAAGGCGGCTTCCATCATGCGTGCACCACCAGATTTTGAAATAATAATCATAGGGTGTTTATGCTTAAGTGCATAATCAATGGCGCGGCTAATTTTTTCTCCAACAACAGATCCCATTGAACCACCAATAAAACCAAAGTCCATACACGCAATTACGGCTCCCATACCATCAATTTTGCCATGAGCAGTGCGTACAGCATCTTTTAATCCGGTTTTCTTTTGGGCCGAAATTAATCGTTCAGGATAAGCCTTTGTATCTGTAAACTCTAAAGGGTCAGCCGCTAAAATATTGGCATCTAATTCTGTAAACTCGTTATTATCAAAAAACAATTCAAAATATTGTTTTGAACCTATTCTGTCGTGATGATTACAACTCGTACAAACATTAAGGTTTTCTGAAAGCTCTTTTGTAGTGATTTTGTTTTTGCAAGAAGGGCACTTCCACCAGACACCATCAGGTATCTCTTTTTTCTCTTTGGTTGAAGTTAGTATTCCTTCTTTTACTCTATTAAACCATTTCATACAAAGGTATTAGTGAACTAAAGTACTATTCTTTTTAAAAAATAAAAGGTTGCTACCCGGTAGCAACCTTTTATTTTTTGAAAAATTACGCTTACGCAATTGTGATTTCGTCGTTTAAATAAACATCTTGAATAGAGTTTAATAAATCAACACCTACATTAAAAGGTTTTTGAAATGCTTTTCTACCAAGAATTAAGCCTGCACCACCTGCTCTTTTATTAACAACAGCTGTTTTTACACCTTCGGCAAAATCGTTGTCGGCATTACCTGTTGATGCACCACCTGAGTTAATTAATGGGGCGCGGCCCATGTATGTGTTTGCCAATTGATAACGCGTCATGTCAATTGGATTGTCTGATGACAATGAATCATACATAGCTGGATGCGTTTTGGCAAAGCCTATTTCTTTAAAACCACCATTTAATTCAGGTAGCTTTTGCTTAATGATATCGGCTTGTATTGTAGATCCAATGTGTACAGCTTGGCCCGTAGTGTCAGCTGCAGTATGGTAATCTACACCATCTTTTTTGAAACCATTATTTCTTGTGTAGCACCATAAAATGGTTGCCATTCCTAATTCATGTGCATGAGAAAAAGCTTCAGCAACTTCAATAAGTTGTCGGTTGCTTTCAGGAGCTCCAAAATAAATGGTAGCGCCTACTGCTGCTGCACCCATGTTCCAAGCATCTTCAACCGTGCCAAACATTATTTGGTCGTGTTTATTGGGGTAAGTCATTAACTCGTTATGGTTAATTTTTACCACAAAAGGAATTTTATGTGCATATTTTCTAGAAACCGATGCTAATACACCATAAGTAGATGCTACTGCATTACAACCACCTTCAATAGCTAGTTTTACAATATTTTCAGGATCAAAATACATTGGGTTTGGACCAAATGAAGCCCCTGCTGTATGCTCAATACCTTGATCTATTGGTAGTATAGATAAATAACCGGTATTTGCTAACCTGCCATGACCATACATTCTCTCTAAATTGGCCAAAACTTTGTTGTTTCTATTGGTGTCAGCAAATATTTCACTAACAACATTACCACTAGGTAAATATAGATTGTCTTTTGAAATAGTTTCGCATTTGTGGTTTAGAAGCCCGTCAGCGTCATTACCCAGCAATTCTGCAATCTTGTCGATATTCATCTTTAAAGATTTGATTAATTAGGTGGGCAAATCTAAAATATGATGATGTAAAAAAGCTTGTTTAAGAGCTTTTTTACTCTTGCTTTTTAAGCCTTTCAATAGCCAATTCGCTTTTGTACTTGTAAGATGATGCGTACGGGTAATTTTTATACGATGTGCATTTTTTGTAATACTCTATTGCGAGTGTTTTTTTAAAAAGCTTGTTCTCGTAAATTAGAGCCGTATTGTAACAAGAGAGTGGAATAAAGTACTCTGTATTATTAAATTCAAGCTGAATTACAGACTCAAAATAGGTAACTGCTTTGTTATAGTTATTCATATCCTGATGAAGCCTTGCGAGCAAATAGTAATACCTAATGGTGTTAAAACCATCTTTTGAATACAAAATATTGTTTTTGTTATCAGTTAAAATATCTATTGAATACTCGTAGTATCCCCCATCAAATGTGAGCCAAGCTTCAAGTAATTTTGGGTGAACTTTTTCTAGTTTTTTGGCTTCGTTTAGGGCTAGTTTATCACGTTCGCGGTTGCTTTTAGTATTTGGGTTTATAAAAGCTAGCCATTTTGTTTTTAAATCATTATTACCTTTTACATGAGCCCATCTAGCAATTCTTAAATAGCTATCGTTTAAAAGTCCTTCACTTTTATTTTGCTTAATAAAGTAAGCAAAATAGGTAACGCATTGTTTGTTTAGTGAGTAGAGGTAGGCGTTGGCCAAATCGTAATTTATGTAAGGAAAAGGACATTTGGCGCCTCCAAAATGCTTAAGAATCTCTATTGCTTCACCTGTTTTTTTGCTATCAAGTGCAATTTTACCTCGTATGAAACAACTTACAGGGTTTTCTTTAAAATCGGTAGTTTGCGCTTTAATAATACTGTATGCATCGTCATATTTATCGGTGAGCTTATGCATTAACACCCCTCTGTAAATTTCAATTTCGTGCCTAAAAAAACCGTAATCGTTATTAAGTTTAAGGGCTTTTTGTAATTGGTCTAGCTCGCTTAAAGCAATGTACTGGTCGGTTTTATAGCCAAAAAGTTCAACCCAAGACTTGTATTGATCGGGTACATTACTTAAAAGTGCTTGCAATACATAAAGTGTTTTTTTACTGAGCTGAAAGTCGGGATACTTATTCAAGTTTTTTTCAACTAAACTGTAAGATTTTCGCAATCCGAGCATACCGCTTACATAGTTGCCCATTCTGAGCTCAATCATGCTTTGCTGCATATAAAGCTCAGCAATGGCATATTTTTTAAAAGCATGATTTTGTAAATCCTCAATATTATCAATTAGTACTTCGTGGCTGTCTATTAAGTTTTTATCGAGTTGAGGGTTTTCTGAAAAAACCGTTTTGAGAAAGTTGTTATAGCCCAAAAAGTAAAATGCCGCTCCATTGGCGGCATTTTCTTTTTTATTTAAAGCAATGTAGCTTTTATTAAATTTTCCCCTAAAAGTGTTATTGTATGCTTTTATAAGCTCGGGGGTAAAAGTAAAATCATTGGCTTTGGCATTTGTTGAAATGATGATTACGCCAAAAAATAATAGCCAAGATTTTAGCAAGTGTACTTTACGATTTAGCTATTTCTTTGTTTACTTCAGCTTTTACGTTTTCGGCAAGATCATTATCTACCAATACACGACCGCAATGTTCGCAAACAATAATTTTCTTTCTATCTCCAATATCGAGTTGTCTCTGTGGCGGAATTAAGCTAAAACAACCACCGCAAGATTCGCGCTCAATAGGAACTACTGCCAATTTGTTCGAATATGAAGTTCGAATTTTTTCGTAAGCATTTTTTAATCGCGGCTCAATATTTTCCATAATTGAATTGCGCTGCTCAGTTAATTCAGTCTCTTCTTTTTCGGTTTCGCCAGTAATGTTGTTAAGCTCGTTCTTTTTAACTTCAAGATCTTTTTTACGCTCGCCAGCTAGCTCTTTTGATGAGTTAATTTGCTCTTTTTTCTCTTCGATTTTGCCTTTAAACTCGTTTATCTTCTTTTCAGAAGCCATTTTTTCGAGGTTTTGCAGCTCAATCTCTTTAGTTAAGGC
>JBMYOR010000333.1:0-4112 GCA_049599535.1 Bacteroidia bacterium
AAAAAAGTAAGAATTTTTAATAATGTTGGTCAATTAATTTTAGAGAGTACAAATACCGTTTTAAATATTTCATTTTTACCAAAAGGCTTGTATGTAATTGAGCTTGAACTAGAAAATAGAGATAGAATAAAGAAAAATATAATTCTAAATTAAGCAACCAATGACTGCTCACATACATCAGTATATAAAAGCAGTCTATGAAACATTTATTATTCTCTTTTATTCTAACTTCTGTTTGTTTACTTTTTATAACTCCAACTAAGGCTACACATGTTACCGGATCAGAGATTGGTTGGACCCACCTAGGCAATAATGAATATGCCATTACTGTTACCGTTTACAGAGACTGCAACGGGGTAAACGTTAGCCGAACCCCAATTATAGTAGAATCAAATTGTGGTAAGGAAGATAAGATAGGAGTTCCTAAATACATATCAGACATTACGCCTGTTTGTAGTGAACAATGTACTCGATGCCAAAGTAGCGGTTGCACTTTTAAATACGGTATTGAAAAATTTGAGCTTACTGCTGTTTTTGATTTAAGCCAATACATTAAAAATGGATGTTGTGAGTTTACCATATCATGGGGAGACTGTTGCAGAAGCGGAAACATTACCACAGGAGCGGCTAACCAAGGAATGTATATTGAAGCTTTTTTGAACTCATGTATAAGTACCAATGTAAGTTGGAACAAAGCAAAGGCACCAATTGCCTGCCTTGGCAGAGATTTGTCCTTAAATCATTCTATTACTACCGAAAATTCAAGCGATTCAATTGTTTATGCCTTAACATCTGGGCTTACTGGTGCAAGCACATCAATTACCTATTCAAGCAGTTATGATGCTGATAAATTCATAAACTATTTGGGTTTTCCAAAAACAGGACTTAAACAACCAAGGGGTCTTCATTTTAATTCAGCCACAGGAATATTATTTTTTAGACCAATGAAGGTTGAAATTAGTGTTGCAGCCTTTGAAGCTCAAGTTTACCGCAACGGGAAACTAATAGCAAAAACTATGCGTGATATGCAATTTGTAATTATAAAATGTCCTGATAACAATCCGCCAGTATTATCAGGCTTTGATGGCGAATTTGACCCCGCGGCTTTTAGCAAGGTTGTTTGCATTGGTAATACAAGTAAGTTCTTATTTAAAACAAATGATAAAGAAATAAAAGATACTGTAATAGTTGAGTTTGGAAATGGAATTGGAGACTCGCTAGTAACAATAAATAATGACGCAAAAGGCTCGGCCTATTGGTATTGGACTCCTGACACTAGCGATATTACTACGCAATTTCAAAACTTTAGCTTAACCGCCATTGATAACGCTTGCCCTGTAAATGCAAGAACACAGCAAGTGTACCGAATTAAAGTAGTGGAGCCAACTGCAATTGATCCTAAAGTTAATATTAGCGCTCTTGACAGTTGTGGGCATTATTTATTTCAAATACATGATAAAAACAATCAGCCCATTTCAGCCAAATGGTATTTAAATAACGATACATTTGAAGGTGATAGCATTTCCTTTAAAATAACTAAATCGGGCAGGCAAATTGTAAAAGCCGTAGTTGAAGGTTGTAGCTCAATTGAGCTTATTGATACTTTTTTTGTAAACAATGTCTACAAACTAAAAACTAACTTAAATGACACCACTTTTTGTGCCACAAAAGTTGTACTTGCCCCAAATATTAAAGGAGCCAATGGCAAATTAAATTATAATTGGACTATTTCAGATGGGCTAAACTATAATGGATTAACAGATGAAAGTAGCCTACTACTTAACCTAAACAATCTTTCGGGTTTAATTGATCAGCATATTAGTCTCAAATTAGAAGACAGCCTTGGCTGTAAACTTGAAAAGAGTGTAGCCATTAAAATTAAAAGCAGTGTAGCTAAACAACTCGCTTCAGGCGGCGAGTATTGCGAAAACACAAGTAAACAAATTGCACTCAACACCTATAATGGTAACGGCAATTGGTATGGCAACGGAGTTGAAAATAATATAATAAACATTGAAAAACTCCAACCTGGTAAGCACAACATTCGATTTATATTTGAATCAGCAAATAATTGTATAGTTGACACAGCGAAATTTACAATCTACGAAAGCCCCAATATTAAAATTGACAATGAGTTAACTACCTGCGTTGGAGCCGAAGAAATAGGTCTAACAGCTGAACCCCAAGGTGGCAATTGGAGTGGTGATGGTATTTCAGGTACAACCTTCAATCCTAATAATGCTGGCAAAGGGAATCACAACCTTATTTACTGGGTAACAAACGCATATAATTGCGCTAATCAAGACACGCTGCTGGCCACGGTTTATGATTACATTCCCAATGTAAACATTACAGACATTGTTACGGCCTGCGAGTATGCAGATGAAATAGAACTAACATCTACAATTGAGGGTGGAACTTGGAGCGGAAATGGCGTTTTGAGTACCGCGAACCCTTTAAGCCTTTCCCCTGCCTTGCTCAATATTGGCCCCAATAGCATAGCCTACGAGTACACCGATAGCAACGAATGTAGTTTTTACGACACTAGCTATGTAATTGTAAATGAACAACCAACGGCATCATTTACTTTATCTAAACGCTACTTTCCTAAAGGAGACTCAATAAAGGCCAATAACACTACATTAAATGCCAGTGCCCATAGCTTTTTATGGCTTATTGGCGATCCGGTTTTTATAGGTGAAAACACTACCAATCTTAAAACTGTAGTAGACACCATTGGCATTTTTGATGTTACACTTTTTGCGACAAATACTACAACAGGATGTATTGACACTTTTATAATAAATGATGCTATTGAAGTTGGACCGGTTGGCATAAAAGATGTTGACCTTTTGAAATCATTATATCCAAATCCTGCTAGTACATTTATCAATCTTCCTTTTGAAAAAGAACAAGTTATTAATTACAGTATATTTTCAATAAACGGAAAATCATACGGACTTGGACAGGTGACTGATGCACGACTCAACGTTGCCGACCTACCTAATGGGATATATATTCTCAGACTCAATGACGGTGCTAAAACTGCTCATTACCTATTCAACAAAAACTAGACGTTGCACATGAAAAATTTATCCATAATATTAGGGATCGTTGTTCTATCGCTTTTCAATTGTTCCTATGCTAGCCATGTACAAGGTGCAAATTTTGAGTGGGAGCAAATTGGCAAAGACACATTTTTAATAAAGCTTAATGCCTACAGCGATTGTAATGGCCAAAGGTTTTTTCCAACTGATATTATTATTGAAGCCACGGGTTGTAGCAGAAGAAAGCTTTTACCTTCTATTTCGAGTAATTATGATGTAACCCCTGTTTGCGATGACCAATGTACACGTTGCGACTCAAAGGGTTGTACATTTAAATACGGTATAAAAAAATATGAACTACAAGCCATATTTGTAGCCACAAGCTATATCAAAAATGGGTGTTGCAGAGCCACAATTTCTAACCTAAACGGCAGTAGAAATACAATAACCACAACAAGCACCAGTAATCAATCGCTTTTTATTAAATCACAAATAATTTTTTAGGGGTATCGGGAATGTTACCAGTGCGTAACAAACCTGCACTGCTAAGTTATTGATTTGTATAAATCAATAATCAAAAAATGACAAATCTTGAATTCTACACCACTTATCTGACAGAAAAACAATGTCTTAGCCATTTCAAATCCTTAAGAGAAGAACAAGGAATTGTTTGTAAGTGCTGTAGTAGTAAAGATCATAATTGGAATAATGAGAAAAAGCAGTTCAGATGTAGGTCATGTGGTTTTCGAACGGGAATAAAAAGTAATACTCTTTTGGAAAACAGCAATTTACCAATACGTAAGTGGTATGAAGCTTTTCATTTGGTAACAATGTCAAAAAAGCCAACTTCAGCAAAAACCCTAGAAAGACATTTAAACGTACATTACGAAACTGCTTGGTTTCTTCTACAGAAAATACGGATTGCTTTAGGTAAAAGAAATAGGGACTATACTATGTCAGGTAACATTGAAGTTGACGAATGCATGTTGGCCGTTATGGATCTTAGTGAAGAAACCAACTCAGGTGAAAAACCCAGGAAGCGTGGAAGAGGTTCTAACGAAGCAA
>JBMYOR010000334.1:0-4084 GCA_049599535.1 Bacteroidia bacterium
AATTTGAATTTCCTCACCTTCAAAAAAAAATTCCTCAGTTTGTGCATTAAATGCAAAACAAATAAAAAATAAAATTGAAGTAATAAATGTCTTTACTATTTTCATATTTTTATTATTTTTCATTAATTCTTTACTTTTAATTTGGTTATTAATGAATCGTTTTTGGCAGTATAGTTTATTGCAATGTTTACTCCGGTACTTTTATTAAATTTAAAATCTGTAATAAATTCAACATTACTTTTTTGGCTACCAATACCATTATTCGAATTAATATTTAAGCTATCGAACTTTAAGGGGTAGGGCAATTTAAAATCGGTATAAGTAATGGCTGAGTTGGTTAAATCTATTTTAGAGATCTGCCATTTTATAGGCTCGGTAGTTTGGCTAGTGTCTTTTTGAGTTTTTGCTTTAATGGTATCAACAATATCCTGAAAATTAAAAACACCAGCATTTTGTACTATTTTACAGCTTAGGCCATTAATTTTTAGTTGGTCAATAATGTAGTTTTTATTAAAAAACGATCTTAAATTAATATTTACCCCGAGCGATTGCATTACTAAAAAAGAGTCGAGTTTATTGGGCTCATAAACTACCAAATCATTAATTACTACTTTGGCATTAAGTAGATTAAGGTTTATATGATCTACATGTACTTTACGACCAATATAATTTTGGCCATTTTGATTTACAAACGATTTTACATTACCCAGCAATACGAAAACAGTAATTGAGAATATGCCAAGTAAAAAAACCATTGACCCCGTAAACCACAGTATTACTTTTTTTCTCTTTTTCACATACCAAATCTAGACAATATGAGCCATGCAACTTTAATAGAATACAAATAAGGCTCTGAACCGTTTTAGTTTTAGGTTGTTTAAAAAATTATGAGATTGTATTTAAGTAACAGCCTGATGGCAATACTATTATTTTTAACATCATGCGCAAATACCGATAATGAAATAGAACCAAACGCCGAGCCCGAAAAAGATGTAATTAGCTATTTGGCATTAGGCGATTCTTACACCATAGGGCAAGGAGTTGATGCGTATAATAGATGGCCAAATTTATTAATAGATACCCTTAAAAAAAGCGATTACCAATTTGAAAAAGACCAAATAATAGCCCAAACCGGTTGGACAACCTACAATCTTTTGCAGGCAATGAGCAATCAAGATTTAAGCGACTATAATTTGGTCTCACTACTTATTGGCGTAAATAATCAGTATAGGGGTCAAGATTTTGATGTATTTAAGAGCGAGTTTGATTCATTATTAAATTGGAGCATAACTATAGCCAATAGTAAAAGCCGAGTTTTTGTGGTTTCAATACCCGATTATGGTGTAACTCCATTTGGCCAATCAAATGCTGAGAAAATAGCTAAAGAACTTGATAATTATAATGGGTATATGTATAATAAGTGTGTCGAAAAAGGTGTTCCATTTGTTGATATTACCACTATATCTAGAATTATGGGCAATGGAGAAGGCGCCTTGGCAAAAGATAATTTGCACCCAAGCGGAAAGCAATACCAACAATGGGTAAATAAAATTGCTCCTGTTGTTTTTAGTTTATTAGATTAGAAACAATGGAATGCATTCCATTAAACTGAACTGCCACATTATTCCCAAAATTCTTTCTAATTAATCATTAAAGCTTTTGGGTAGTTCTTTTTTGTTTTTAACGCCAAGCTCTTTAAGCTTAGTGGCTTGCCTAACTAAATTATCATTACCGGTGGTAAGTTGAGCGTGTGCATCATTATAACTGTTTTGCGCTTTTTGAAGTTGATCGCCTACTTTTTCGAGATTGGCCACAAAACCAACAAACTTGTCGTAGAGCTTAGCACCGCGTTGGGCAATGGCTTGGGCGTTTTGGTTTTGATACTCTCGTTTCCATAAATCAACTATTAGTTTTAGAGAAGTAATAAGGTTGGTTGGGCTAATGAGCAAAATGCGCTTGTCGTAGGCGAAATTCCAAAGATCAGCATCGGCTTTTACGGCGGCCATATAAGCAGGCTCAGATGGCACAAACATCATCACAAAGTCTAGGGCGCTGTTATAGTCATCATAACCCTTGGCGCTAAGACTGTTAATATGCTGCTTTATGGCTTGTACATGCTGTTGTAATTCAGCTTGTTGTACTTCTTTTTCATCACTTTCTAAAAAACGAGTAAACGCATTTAGCGAAACCTTTGAATCAATAATTACCGATCGGTTGTCGGGGTACTTGATTACCGCATCAGGTCTCATTTTCTTTTCACCCAGATTTGATCGCAGCGCTTTACCTGTATCGTCTGTTAGTTGATGTTCTAGAAAATATTCCTCGCCTAATCGAAGTCCCGATTTTTCTAAAATGCTTTCCAAAATCATTTCGCCCCAGCGCCCTTGCGTTTTGGCTTCGCCTTTAAGGGCTTGTGTTAGGTTTTTGGCTTCTTCGCTCATTAACTTGTTCAGGTCAGTCAGCTCTTTAATCTTGTCAGCAAGAGAAAAACGCTCCTTGCTTTCTTTATCATAGGTTTCTTCTACTTTCTTTTTAAAATCTATAATATTTTGGCCCAAGGGCTTAAGAATGTTACTCAGCTGTTCATGATTTTCTTTCTTGAAGGCAACTGATTTTTCTTCGATAATTTGATTGGCTATGTGCTCAAACTCTAGATTAAACTGCCTGCGTAGCTGAAGCAGTTCTGATTTCATAGATTCTTGCTGTTGGGCAAAGGCTTCTTTTTCAGCATTAGATTTGGCCAAAAGCTTTTGGTATCGGTTCGTTTCTTCTTGAAGGCCAGAATGCTCCTGCTTTAATTCATAATACAAATCATTCTTAATATACTTCTTCTCCAATTCTGCCAAAGGAATGGACGGACCTTGAGATTCAATTCCCTTTTTATTTTGTGCCTTGGCCAACAACCATGCAATTACAAATCCAAAAACAAAACCAATAATGATATAAGCGATTTCCATAATACGATGATAGCAAAAATGCAAAGGTGCTGTGCAAGTATACTGCGCAGTAGGTTCGATGGTTTTTTATTTATGAGTTCTGTTAGAGCCTAACAAGAACACTCTTCAATCACCACCACTTTGTATTTATTCAACTCACCAATAATTTTAGAAAGCTGTCCGTCGAGGTCATCATCTCTAACTGCATCTATTTGTTCATTAATTCTATCCAATTCATAGCCAAAACCTTGTGATTTTTTCACCCGCCTATATTCCTTATCTAACTCTTTTAATGGTTTTTGAATTTCTTCTAGCCGCTTGAGAATAGCATCTATTTCGGCATTTTGTTCATGCACAAAAATGAGCCAATAGCACAAATAACCATTCGCACTTGCGGTGTCAACCACAGGCTCTTTCATCCATACTGAATCAGACAAACTATGGCTAGTGCCAAAACCCATCATATAGCTAAAGCTATAAATATCTAGCACTTTTGCAGACTCTATATTATCAGTAAGCACGTAAATAGGACTCGCTATCCCCTGTTGATTCATTTTATCTTCACTAAACCACCAGTTGTATTCGTAGGTAATCATATCGGCATAAAATCGAATAGAATCTTGGCCTCTAACCAAAAAAGACAATGGCATTAAACCATCTTTAATTAAAGTATCAAATTCTTCTTTATAACCTGAGTATTCATGATAGGCTACTTTCTTTTCTCCAGACTTTAAGCTCAATTCATATTTGATGTACACACCACCGTATTCGGCTTTTGCATTATAATTTACGAATATGGCAAATAGCAAAATCAAAAAGGTGTTACGCATGTTTCAAAGATAGAGTTATTGGGAGTATTAACATAAAGCCGTACGATGGACTTAAGTCCATCGTTTCTGATCAGAAACGAGCGATTTCAATTGCCCTTCAAAAGGTCGGGGTTTAAACCCTGACCTTTTGAATTAAGAACCGTCCGAAAGCTCAAGTTTTCGGGCTTAATCATCATCAGGCGCTCCAGCGGCAAAACCTTACACCGCAACATCCTTGCACCCCACAATTCTTATCTTCACGGCATGAAAATGCTACACACCGCCGATTGGCATTTAGGCAAAAAGCTACATAAGCAAGACCTTGCTCAAGACCATCAA
>JBMYOR010000335.1:0-4073 GCA_049599535.1 Bacteroidia bacterium
GAAGAAAAAATTGACTTTACAGTTGACGGAAATATAATATATACCTACAACCCTGAAAACAAAAACGCCGATACCTGGCCTTTTGATGCCGATCAGTACATGCTCATAAATACCGCAATAATTGGTGGCATTCCTAGCGGTTTTACTGAGAGTCCGTTTGTAATTGACTACGTTAGAATTTATTCAGATACGCAGCCTAACGCCACTGAAGAAATTAACCCTATAAATTTTGAGCTTTACCCAAATCCGAGTACCAACTCAATTAACCTTAGTTATTCAACAAGTTCAAATAACTATACCTACAAAATAATTGACCAAGTGGGCAGAGTTTTAATTGAAAACCAAACCAACAAAAACCAATTAAACATTGATATTTCAGATTTGCATAAGGGAATTTATCAGCTTGTAATTATGGATAATAACGGCACATTATCTAAAAGTTTTATAAAACAAGAATAGCCCAATTAAACTTATTTGAATATTTGAAGAAGGTTTTAGTTTAAAAATCAATACAAAATGAAAATTGGCATTTTTACTTCAGGAGGCGATAGCCCAGGAATGAACTCATGTATTAGAGCAGTGGTACGTACTGCATGCCACTACGGAATAGAAACCTATGGTATTAGCCATGGTTACCAGGGCATGATAAACAACGATATAAGCCCGCTTGATACCAAAGCGGTAAGCTATATAATTGATAAGGGCGGCACTTTTTTATTTTCGGCCAGGTGCATGGAGTTTAAAACCCAAGAAGGTCGTAAAAAAGCCTACGAAAATTTAAAAGAACGCGGAATTGATGCACTAGTTGCCATTGGCGGCGATGGTACCTTTAAAGGTGCTTCAATTTTTTCTGAAGAATTTGATATACCGGTAATTGGAATACCCGGCACAATTGATAACGATATTGCCGGCACTGATGTAACCTTAGGCTACGATACTGCAAGTAACACCGCAATGGAAGCTATTGATAAAATACGTGATACATCTACCAGCCACAACCGTTTGGCATTAGTTGAAGTAATGGGCCGCGATGCAGGCGATATTGCCTTAAGGTGTGGCATAGCCACTGGCGCTATTGGCATTTTAATTCCTGAAATGGAGGGTGACTTGGACCTGCTATATGAGCAATTAGAAAAATCGAAAGCACGCAAAAAGCGTTCGAATATTGTTGTGGTAGCTGAAGGTGAGCAAGCAGGCGGTGCATTGGATATTTCAAAAATTATTTCTGAGAAATTTCCTGAATATGAAGTAAGAGTTACGATTCTTGGGCATATTCAACGCGGCGGCAGCCCAACGGTGTTTGACAGGGAACTGGCCGCAAGAATGGGTGTAATGGCCGTGGAAGCCCTTAAAGATGGTAAGCGAAATATGATGGCTGCCTTGGTTAAAAATAGAATGGAATTGGTTCCCCTTGAAAAAGCAGTAACCGAAAAGCCAAATATTAACTTGGAGAAGGTGAGAATGGCTACTATTCTTTCTAGTTAAGCTTGCCCAGTCTTGTTAAAAAGTTGGATGTTAAAAGGTTAAAAAGTCACTAACCACTTATCTTCTTCACTATTTACTTCATTGTCGGTTTTTGAAAACCCTTCATTGTATTGCATTCTAGATTCTTCAACAAGTGCTATTTGTTCTTCAGACAAATGATAAACTCGTTTTTTCTTTAATGAATCCAAGATTGCTTGCATCTTAAGCAGAGCTTCAAGATTACTGATTTCATTTATAGAAGTAAGCAATTTGCTTTTTTAATCCTTCAGTTTTCACAAGCTAAACTTAGTAATTTAGGTTTTATTTATTCACCAATACCACCTTTCGGTAATACGTTTCTCCAAGTAGATCGAAGCTAAGAATATAAACCCCTGGCCGGTTTTCGCCTAGGTTGAAATCCAGTAGGTTGTACCCGTTCTTAACTGAATGAATATCGCCTTGAATTTGATTACCTTTTAAGTCTTGCAGTTGCCAGTTTAAAACTCCCAAAACATCAGATCTAAACTCCATGAAAAACTGTCCGTTTGTTGGGTTAGGATATGGGTTTACTTGATCTAAATTAGGCAGTACAAACTGTGGCGTTGAATTATAAACCACTATGAGCTCTTTGCTTTTTTCGTCAAGATTTGAAAGGTCAAGCTCGCCGCCTTCCATATACACATGCAGTTTTACACTTCCGTGTTCAAAAACTCGGTTGCTTACCGTTGCCCCTTCTCCAAAAGTTAGTTTATTGCCCGGCTTTAAATGAACATCTACGTTTCCGCCTTGTATCCAGTCTTTATAATCTAATAATGCCAACTGCCCATTAATGGTTAAATCAGCATTTGGCTCAAGTTCTATTGATGCTCCAGGCTTTACTGCCAAAATTCCATTTCCATCATTACCAAACTCTAAATGCCCATCTTTTTCAATAATCAATTTTGCCTTTTGCTCAAACATTAAACACGAGCGGCTGTACCTATGGTGCAATTGATTATTATAAAAATGCAACTCATCATCGCCGTTAAACACCAGTTCAATAAAATAATGCTGAAAACAAACATTGCTATCAATTAAATATAGATTTAGCTTGTGTCTTATGTTTTTTACAGAATCGTAAATCCCTCCTTTAATATTTACAAATGGCTGCACAAAAACCCCGGTCATAAGCTCAGCTTCAATTGTTACTCTTTTGCTCTCAGGCTCATAGGGTTCTATGGTTATGGTGTTTACCTTATCAGAAAACAAATTGGTATCAGGGTTTGCAAACACGTAGTTGCCATGTCGCCCCCAATAATTAAATCCATAAGTTGAATCGTTGTGTTTGATTTGAGTATGAAGAGAATCTGTAACAACTTTTACTCTTTTTTGATACGCCAAACCTGCTTTTGAAACCACATAAGCATCAGAAGTAATATCCCATGGTTTTACGCCCACGTATAGCGCTTTAATATTTCTATAAAATTTGTTTCCACAATAACAGTATTCTGAACCTGGGTTTAGCGCCATAGTATCAATTACATACTGTTTTAGGGTGGTATCAAATGTTTCAACCAACAACCAGCGCTCGTTCTCTTTTATTCGGCAATTTCTCCTGTAGCTGTCATCTAAAAATTGCAGTACTGAGTCTTTTATAAATGGAATGTCAATTGAAGTATCTGCAATCCAAATCATACGATCTTCAAGTGAATTATCAATTTTAATCGCATTTGGCAGATCGGGAAAGGTCAATTCCTTGCGATCAAAGCAAAACGTTGTATCTCGTTCTCCAAAAAACTTGTCGTTTTTGGTTACGTAAACATCTAGGTGCTTATAATTAGTAACTGATTTACCGTTGCAATCTCTTGATTCAACATCTTCAATGTTAAACTCATAAAAACGATGGGCTAATTGGGCATTAGAAATAAATGGGATACAAAGCAGTAAAAAGAATAGAACTCTAGCTTTCATAGGTTTAAAATTTTGCTCTAAAATAAAAATCCCATCTGTATTAGATGGGATCAAGGGCATATAATGTTTATGAATTCTCTTAAACAAAACGTGGATCGGTTTCCATTACCGTGCCGCATTTATCGCAAGTTCGGTGCTCTTCGGAAGCATAAAACTCTTTAAATCTCGGCTGAAAGTCGTTTTCTATATTTCTGAGTGGGAATTTGAACTCATGCAATTTGTTGTTGCAATTATCGCAAAACCACATGAGGCCATCTTGCATATCGGTGCCTTTTCTTACGCGCTCAATTACAAGACCCACCGTGTTTTCGCCACGCATGGGTGAGTGCGGCACACATTTAGGTAATAGAAAAGTCTCCCCTTCTTTTATGATTACATCTCTTGGCTTTCCGTCTTCTTGTATGCGTACGCAGATTTCTCCTTCAACTTGATAAAACCACTCTTCGCTCTCGTTGTAGTGATAATCTTTACGCGCATTTGGACCACCTACTACCATTACAATAAAGTCTTCGCCCATTGGGTAAAGGTTCTTATTCCCTACCGGTGGTTTTAAAATATCACGGTTATCGTCTATCCATTTCTGCAAGTTAAAAGGACCTGGAATTGCCATTTCTATTGTTTTGAGTTTCGATTGCCGAAGATAACAGTTAGTTTGAATC
>JBMYOR010000336.1:0-4062 GCA_049599535.1 Bacteroidia bacterium
ATAGATTGTTAAACGCAATTGGGATGTTGGGAATTATACTTTAAGACATTTCTAAGGAATGAATTCAATTGTTACTGATCAGAAACGAGCGATTTCAGGCGATTGTACTAAAGGTGATATTAGCGTATAACTCAATTTTTTACTTTATGGTGCAACTCAAGATGCCTCTAAAAATAAATGATTTAATCGTAATTAGTATGCATTATAAATTAGTATTAACATTATTATTTTGAAATGCTTTACTAACTTAATTCTGTTTGACCAGTTGTTAAATTTAGTGTTAAAAACAAATGATGCAAAAGATGAGGCAACTTGCAATTTTATTTACAACAGAACGTGTTAAATTCAATCTAAGCAAAGCATTTTATCTTTTTGAAGCGTCAATTATGGCATCAGCAACTTCAGGGTAATCCCAAGTAAGGCTATGTCTATTAAACATTCTAAACATACCGCCATCGTCCCACACAATGGTGAGTAGGTCTTTTGCTTCGGCTTGTTCTACATAGTAGGCAGAATAAGCAATTCTGGTTTCCAAAGGGTTTTTTTCAATAGTGCCCCATTCGCCTAAAATTACTGGTCGGTTTTCAGTAAGAATCCATTTTTGCTTGATCTTTCTAAACTCAGCTAAAAGATCTTTCTTGTCTTGTTCACTACCCCAAGTTCCGTTGCCTTCTCCGGCAAACGACCATGGGAAGTAAGTGTGTAATGAAATGATTACTCTAGCATCGTCATTTGGAATCACCAAATCATTCATCGCTATATCAACGGTACTCGCCGCCCAAGTAGGAATCATAATATGCCTTTTTGTGTTGTTTTTACCCGTAGCTCTAATGGCATCTAAGGCCACTTTGTTGTAGTCATTCACCAATTGACGTCCAACTACTGTTCCGCCTGACCATTCTTGGGCAATTCCTTTTTCACGTGGTTCATTAAGTGTCTCAAAAATTAAAGAATCATTATAATCAATAAAATAGTTGGCAACCTGTGTCCATAGGCTGCTTAATCGGCTCTTGGTACTTTCTGCCATTTCAGTTGTCGGAATCATCCATTCTTCGTCATGATGCACATTAATAATTACATGCATGTGATTCTGAAAACCATAATCTACCACATTCCTAATTCTTTTAAGGTAATTGCTATCTATGGTGTAGGGAGTAGTGCTTGTTTGATGATATGCCCAAGTAACTGGTATTCTTAGTGTTCCAAACCCTTGCTGAGCTACCGCATCAATAATTTCTTTTGACGGTAAGGGGTTTCCCCAGTCGGTTTTGTCTTCAGATGTTACATCAAAGCTGTTGCCGTGATTCCAACCAATTCCCATTTCGGCAACCAATTCAAAAGAAGTAATGTCTCTTGCTTCGCCAATTCCCGGAACATAAGGTTCGGTTTCTTTTTCAGGGTCAGGTTCTTTATTGTCCGGATCTTCAGGGTTATCGCTATTGCAGGCGCCTAATGCAATAAATGCTATTAAAACGACATACGTAAATAATTGCCTAGTTCTGCTTAATGTTTTTGTGCTATTATAAAATGACATTTTTCTGAGATTCCATTGAAAAAACAAACGTAGTATTAAAACACATTTTGTTAGTGCATTTGTTTAGTATTCAATTTCTTCTCCGTCTCTAAAAAACTTGCCGCTAGGCCCGCCTTTTGGCAAAAGTGCTGCCGATACAATTCCCTTGGCACCTTCTTCTACCGATCTATCCGCATTATATCCACCCATATCGGTTCTTACCCAGCCTGGGCTTACTGAGTTAATCAAAATATCTTGATCACCAATCAATTGGGCAAATTGAATGGTAAGCACGTTAAGTGCGGTTTTACTTATTGAATAACCTGGGCTTCCTGTGTTCATACTTGCAATTGACCCCAAGCCGCTACTTACATTTACAATTCTACCAAAGCCACTTACCTGCATTAGCTGAAGCACTTCTTGTATCATTCGCCATGCACCAAAAATGTTTGCTTCAAAGGTTTCTCTCACATTATTAAGGTCGGCATTTATAGCATTATGGTAAGTGTCGTAATTTATGGCGGCATTATTTACCAAAATATCAATTCGACCTTTATCAGTAACGATTTTTTTAACGGCTTTAACCATTGATTCTTCATTTGTTACATCCAGTTGAATTACTTCAATGTTTTCTGAATTGTGGATTTGGGCTTTTGCTTTTATACCTTTTTCAAGATCTCTTGAGCCTAAATAAACCATGTGGCCTTGATTGGCCAATTGTTTAACCGTTTCGAGCCCAATGCCTTTGTTTGCTCCTGTTACTAATGCTATCATTACCTTAAGTCTTAATTTTAATACGGCGAACTCCATTTTTTAGAAAAGAAAGAATGCGTATTGCAACTCACCGTTTATCAACAGTTCCGCTATATTTTTAATAATTTTCAGTTAGATCAAGCTCAAAAGATCCGCTAGTTTTGGTTCCGTTTCTAAAGGTTATGTTAAAGCTACCCTCCAAAACGTTTTGGGGTATAAAACGAGTGATGGTAAGTGTATTGTTAACATCATTATCATTTTGCGAAGGGAGTGAGTTTGAAGGAGTATAGGCAGCAATCACATGATTTTCATTGCTCGGATTACCGTCAACTTTATACACTTTGGTTTCATTTGGTCGTTGATCAATATTAGCGTTAATGGTTATTCTATGGTTCCATCGTGCTTCGCATTCTGGTGGGTTATTCAAAAACTTTATGTGCGTAAAATATAGGTTGAAGTTAGATTCAGTTGGCCCTACATCAAACTCTTCATAAATTTTTGTGAGTGCAGGTCTATCGCTAGCATTGTTATAAGAACCGCTATTAATATTTTGTGTAAATGCCTCGCCATCAACTTCAAATTGAATAATGGACATATCAGGGTATTTATTCTCATAATCGCAAAGGTCATCATCATCTGTACTGCACGACGATAATGTGAAAGATGCAGATATAATGATGAGTAATAATACGCTTAAATTTTTCATAATATTAGTTTTTGTATTTGATGATTTCTATTCCAATAAATTGATTTTCTCTTCCCTTATAAACCGGACTTATTCCGTTCTTTATGGCTGCATATAATGTGTTTCCATCAGAAGCAAAGCCCATGAGCTCATCACCTTTAAATGTCAAAATATCATTGGTAGCATGGTTTATGTCATTTCCGTTAGCAAGAATCTTTTTCTCTCCATTATCGGTAATCTCAACTATTTCAATTTGATTCAGATCATTTTTACTTCCTACAATAAGGTGTCCATTTAAATGACTGAATTTTCCGTAGCCAACATCACCTAAATCGGTTAGTTGAGCGTTTTTAGAGAATTTATAAGCCCTTGGCCTTCTGTCATTTGAATTTCTGCACACTATAAAAAATTCATTTAATCCTTTTGTAATGCCACTAAACTCAACATTTGTCAGGCTTTCTTGAAGTTTGAAGCCATCTGACATGTTTCCGTAGTAAACTTCAATTAAATCATTAGTAAAGTCAGCGAATATTCCAAAAACTTCAGACTCAGAAAATGCAATAGTTTTAAATGAAGGGTAACTTGATTCAGAGATATTTATGGAGTTTGGTAAAATAGAAACAGCATCAACTTCCAATTTAGCTGAGTTTTGGTCTTTTCTACAAATCAGTGCTCTTTGATTGCCATTACCATCTATATTATTATTAAAAGTGGCCATAAAGTAAATATTTCTTGATTCATTATTTTCAAGTAATGCCAAATCACCTGCATTACTAAAGTCCACTCTATTAGTTGTGCCTTCTGCAACATGGCCTTCAGGAAAATCGGAGTAAATCATATGATTAAGCCATCCAAAAGTCTCTTTTTCCCCTTTAAGAATAGTGGCATCATCAGTTGTGTGGCTACCATTAATTTCTAATACGCCTTTAGCCCACAGCATGCCATTATGTCTAAATCTGTTATTAAATACTTTGCTAATTGCTGGGTTTCCAATTGAGTTTTCACCAAAGTGGTCTAATATATTTTTGGGTACCGTTTCTCGACTCTCATTAATTAGAAAAAATGGAACGTCATATTCAAATATTTCTCCTTGCGATTCAAGATGCATTTT